>VBGO01000455.1 GCA_005882525.1 Chloroflexota bacterium | reverse complement strand
TCCTGCTTGCCCTCGGCATAGCGGACGTACATCGAATAGAGCACGCCTCCCACCGTGCTCCGATCCGTTGCCGTCGGCCCCGGGGCGTCCTTTGGGAGCGGCCCTTGCTCGTTGTAGATGGTGTTCCCAAAGGCGCGGAGCTTGATCGTCCCGGCGTAGACAAGTTTCGCGTTGCCAAGGAGAACGTCCCCGTCGGCAGTTCCGGGTAAGGCAAACTTCTTGTCCGCCGCGTACTTCTGGGCGAATTGAACCATCCCCTGCTTGAGCGTGTCCTCGTTTTGGAACGTCTTCTTTAGCTCATCGCTCGCGGCCCGCAACCGCTCGGCCTCCGGCAACGCCTGGGCCGCCGTCATCCCGCGCATGAAATTCGTCCCCTTCTTGTTGCCCGCGGCGCTGGTGGATACGTTCGTGCCCGTGAGCTGTTCAATCAGCGGGTAGAGCTTCTCCGCGATCGCCTTCGAGATATTGGGATTGAAGGTCGACGAAGCTGTGATTGCTGAGCTTGGTTTTCTGGTTTCGGTTTTCGCGCACGCTCAATCCCCCGAAGTCCACGCTGCCGTTGAGCGCGCCGCTGGGATCCAGCTGCTTGAGGGTGGCGTCGGCCTTGGTGATCAGGGCGGCCAACGCCGGATGGATGAACTTCCCTGTGTAGCCGGCGAAAGTCGCAGTGGTCAATGCCTGGTAGAAGGCGTTGGCCGCGGCGAAGCTCCCGAAGGTGTTGAGCAGTGGGCCGCGTACAAAGACGAGGCCGGCTTTGTCGTTTTCAATGGCGCCCCGCAATGGGGGCTGCAGCTGCGCCCAGTCCTGCTCGATCGACGCCCCCGACTGCCCCTCATCGCTGGCAATCCGCGTGAGCCGGTCGAAGACGGTCGTACTGACCTGTACCCGCTCGGCCGGCTGCAGTAGCGCCAGTTGGTCAGGGACAGTCCCGACGTAGACCACATGCATCAGCTCATCGGCGCTCTCGATCCGCTGCTTTGGTTTGCGGATCTGCGCGTCGATCTGCGGCCACTTGTCTTTGACATAGAAGAGGGGCGAGTTCGCTCCGGGCACCGCGATGTGTTCCGGCCCGGCGGCGGCGCCGCCGGCACTCTCATAGGTCTGCCAGAAGCTGCTGGTGATCTCGTTCACGATGGTCTCGACATCCGTGGGTTTTCCCGTCAGCTGATCGTCGGTCGCATAGGTGATCAGAAGCTGGCGGACCAGGTCCGCCACCTGCTGGCGCGCCGCGGGCTTGAGAGCCTTCACGTCAGCCATACCCTCCGTCGAGTAAAGGCCCTCGAGCGCGACAAACGGCGCCTTCCCGGAGGATGCCTTGAGAATGTGGTCCTGGATCCCCGTCCACTTGGTCGCGAGCTCGGCCGGCCCGCCCACGATCGTGTGTTTGGCGGCGGCCGGACCCGGCGAGGAGTCCGGCCCGCCCCGGTCTGAACTCAGGTCCCACGTCATTTGGGAGCTGGCCTCCTTCAGGAGCTTGTAGCGTTCGTCAAGAGAGTCACTCACCATCTGTGCAATCTCGGCGGGAGATTTCGCGGGCGCGGCGGCAGGCGCCGGCGCGGCTGGCGCCGCCGGCGGCTTGCGCTGAAGAAGCATGCCGACCGCGCTAGCTGGAGCGGGGACGCGTGCGGCTGCGGGGGGCGGACCCGTGGCGCGCGGCGATTCCCCGGCGGCGGGCTCGCGTTCGGCAGTCGTCGCGCCGCCGCTCGGCCGCTCGGGACTCCGCATCAAGAACGCGGTGACCGCCGCATTTCCCGCGGAGCGCTGCAGTCCCAGGAGAGTTCGGGCGGATACCCCGCGCATCGAGCCAAAGCCTTCCGGCTCCAGCGGCGGCGGGCCGGCGAGGAACTGGCGGCGAGTGGCGTTGGACGCCAGCGGAGTCCGCTCGAAAAGGGCGTCCACGACCGGGGGAGCGGACTCGTGCTCGGTGCCATGGCGCTGGGCAAGCTCGGTTGACGGTTGCTTAACCGCGTGTTCAGATGGTCGCGCCGCCTCGCTCATCTCAGGATGAGGCCCGCCGCATGGTACGCCTCGATCATGCCTCGAATACGGCCAATCACAAGACGCCGCCGGGCAACCCTAGAGGCCTCATCGCCTGCCCCTTGAGGCAGCCCGCTGCTGCCTGCGCGAACGGGCAGCCGCCCGTGCCCCAAAAATGGACCGCCCGCCACTGGAACGCGTCCGCACCGATGGCGACAATTTAGATACTTCTGGAGCTCGAGCACGCGGACAACCAGCGCCGCCTGTCGGTCGGCCGGCCGCCTTCCCGCGAGCCGGGGAGCACCTCTGTGCACGCACCAACGCCCGACCTGGCTCGGCTCAACCGCCAGGGCCTGATGCATTTGCAGCGGCTCGCCGGCAATGCGAGCGTGAGCGCCCTGATCTCCTCGGACGTCCCCGTCCAGCGCTTCCTCGCGATCGGCCCCACGACCCACGAGACGATTGAGGAGCCCGGCCTGGCCGCGGCCGGCCTCACCCAGCAACAGATTGAAATGGTGGACCTTGGCAACTGGATGCGGGACCTGTCGCAACTCCAGATGGCACCCATCGGCACCACCGGCGGCAACGCGGCGTTCGAGGTGATCAGCATCCTCGCGCGAGGATTGTTCGATAAGGACATCACACCTGCGGAGCTCGGCGGCTATTTGCCCGCGGAGCATCTCGACCGGCCCGAGCAAAAGGTCAAGGACCCGAAAGAGCCGGTCCCGCCCAGCCCGACGAGTCCAGTCTCCCGACTTACATCGAGACCGGAAAGGAGCATGCCCGGCGGCGGCTGGGGGATGCCCTCGATGGCGGACCGCAGGGCGGCCTGCTCGCATTTGGCGACGCGCTGCACACGATGCAGGACTACTACTCGCATTCCAACTTCCTCGAGGTGACCCTGACCATGCTTCATAGCGAGGGTTCACTGGCGGACCCGGTGTGGCGCCAGCTCGCTTACTTCTGGCTGACCCAGCAGGGTCTCCATCTTGCCGACATCGGCCTCGGCCTGCCTCAGGTGATGGGGGGCGCGAAGGCGGACATCGTGACCGGCACCTACACCAAGGAGACCGCGGCGGCCAGCACCTGGGAAAACATCGAGCTCGGGATCAAGATCGGGGGGTCGCTGCAGAACGCCTTCCTGTTGGGCTGGATGCGAAAATACGGGCTGCCCGGCGTCGCCTCGGCGAAGGCGAGCGGAGCCAGCGCCGGCGGGTCGGTGGGCAAGACGATCGGCGGCACGGCCGGCGCGACCAAAGGGGCGATTACGGAAGGCGCCAGCGGCGCGGCATCCGGCGCGCAGGCCGGATGGCAGAAAGGACAGGGGGTCGTCGACAGCGCCGAAAAGGCGCTGTCCGGCGCCTTGAGCCAGGGCAAGAAGGGAGCGGCTCACGGCGGAAGCGCCGGCTGGCAATCAGGGTCGGCGGCCGGCCAGCAGACCGGAACCCAGCTCGGCGGCAAGGCCGGCGAAGCGGTCGGCACAGCGAAGGCCGGTATCCAGTTCGAATTGATCAGGGAGGCGAGCAACGCCCTGCTTAACACGGCGCGACTCGGCATCATCAATAAGAAGCTTCATGCCAAAGCGGAGGCCAACCAAAAGGCCGCGATCGAGGCCTCCGACCCGAATGTTCCGACGCATGCGCAGCTTGCCAAAGACGACCCCAACCACCCGCTGATCCCGACCGCGGGGGCGCTTACCCAGGCCATTACCAGGGCGGCCGGCGACCGGATGCAGGCGGCGTGGAAGAACCCGAATCGCGCTGCCGCCCGCCAGGATGTCGCCAGGCTGGTCGACGAGTACGTCTCGCATCCCGCCAGCAATCCCTGGTGGCGTTCCGTCCTGCAGCAGGAAATCCCGCCGCTGACCGCCAGGCTCCAGGCGCTGAAAATGCCTGAGATGTCTCGCGCCGAACTCCAGTTCCTGCAGGGCCGGCAGCAGCGCTAATCGGCTGACGCTTCTGTCTCTGGGTCCTCACCGACATGGCGGGCCGCTCGCACATTTCCGGCAACGGCTGGTCGCTGACAAGAAATGGGGCACTCATCATTCCGTTCGGCCTCGGCCCCGCCATCGTGGCCGGGGGCTGGGCGGCCATCATCCTCCGGATGCGCGGTCATCCGCGCTGGCTTCAGC
>VBGO01000042.1 GCA_005882525.1 Chloroflexota bacterium | reverse complement strand
GCCCTTGATCTTGACCAGGAAGGCCCTCTCCCGGGCGGCGTTCGCGGTCCAGAGTGCGGCGAGGTCGCTGCCGGCGGAGACGTGCAGGTCGCGGTCGGCCGCGGCCTGCTTCGACCGGTAGTCCTGGAGCAGCGCCTGGACGATTTCATTGGTGGACCCGCGGCCTTCCAGCTTGAGCACGGCTTGGTTGGCCCAACCGAACACCGAGCCGACAGGAGCCTTCGCATTCGAACCGGTAATGAAGTTGTAGACACTGGAGAGCAGCGGGTCGATGATCGCGACCGGCTGCGGGCCGGCGCCGCTCCGCTGCCGCT
>VBGO01000041.1 GCA_005882525.1 Chloroflexota bacterium | reverse complement strand
GACACGATCATCCGCCTGCTGCCATGGCGAGCGGGGAAAGGCGGGTCGCAGTCTCTTGACAGGCCTGCTCCGGCGGGTGACGGGGGCGGGAATGACGAGGTCCGACCTAGCGCACCAGGTTCTCGACGACCGTCGCGATGCCCTGGCCGACGCCGATGCACATGGTGGCTAGCCCGTAGCGCGCCTTGCGCCGCGCCAGCTCGTGCACCAGCGTGACAATGATGCGCACCCCACTCGCCCCGAGCGGGTGGCCGAGCGCGATCGCACCGCCATTCGGGTTCACGCGCTGCGGATCGAGCTCGAGATCGTGCAGGCAGGCGAGCACCTGAGAAGCGAAGGCCTCGTTCAGCTCCATGACGTCCAGGTCGCCCATCCGCAGGCCGGCGCGGGCGACCGCTTTGCGCGACGCCGGGATCGGCCCGAGCCCCATGCACGAGGGGTCGACGCCGGCACTGGCGGCCGCCAGGATCCGCGCCAGGGGCCGGGCCCCGATCCGCTGCGCGTGTGACTCCGCCATGATCACGAGGCAGGCGGCGCCATCGTTAAGCGGCGAGGAGTTGCCGGCGGTCACGGTGCCGTCCTTTTCGAAGGCAGGCTTGAGGCTGGCGAGCTTTTCAAGACTCGTATCCGCCCGCGGTCCCTCGTCCTTGTCGAAGCTCACCCCCTCCGGCAGGGTCACCGCCACCAGCTCGTCGCGAAAGTGGCAGGCCTCCTGCGCCGCGACCGCCCTGCGGTGACTGTCGAAAGCCCATCGATCCTGAGCCTCGCGACTTATGGCGTAGCGGCGGGCGACCACCTCGGCGGTCTGTCCCAGACTGATCGGTGGGTACATCTCCGCCAGCCGTGGATTGACCATGCGCCAGCCCAGCGTGCTGTCGTGCAGCGTCTGGGCCCCGCGGGCGAACTCGCGGTGTGGCTTCTCCAGGATGTAGGGGGCGCGGGTCATGCTCTCCACGCCGCCGGCGAGAAAGCAGGCGCCGTTTCCGGTCTCGATCTCGCGCGTTGCCGACACCACCGCCTGCATTCCCGAGCCGCAAAGCCGATTCATGGTAGCCGCCGGGATCTCGACCGGCAGCCCAGCCAGCAGGACCGCCATCCGAGCGACGTTGCGGTTGTCTTCACCGGCCTGGTTCGCATCGCCGAAGAAGACGTCCTCGATCGTCGCCGGGTCGAGCCGGTTGCGCTCCACCGCCTGGCGGACGATCAGCGCGGCCAGGTCGTCCGGACGGACGTCCTTGAGCGCTCCAGCATACCGGCCGATTGGCGTGCGTAAGGCGTCGACGATCACTGCCTTCTCCACCGAGGTCATGCTACGTCATTAAAATGTTGCCGAACTCGTGACTGATCTCGCCCGCCACTACGACGCGGTGAACCTGATGGCCGATCCGCTGCACGGCTACATCAAGATCACCAAGCGGGTCCGCGGCGACAGCGTGGCCGCTGAGCAGGACCTGCTCGATCACCCATGGCTGCAGCGGCTGCGGCGGATCCACCAGCTCCAGTCGGCCTGGTGGGTCTTCCCCGGCGGCGAGCATTCGCGCTTCCAGCACGCGCTCGGCGCCATGCACCTGAGCGGCGAGTGGGCCCGCCGGCTCCATCCGAACCTCAACGCCCTGGTCGGCGAGGTGCCGTCGCCGGCTTGCGTCGAGGAGACGCTGCGGGTGGCGGGCCTGCTGCATGACATCGGCCACGGGCCGTTCGGCCACTTCTTCGACCAGAACTACCTCGACCGTTTCTCGATCGACCACGAGGTGATCGGTCGTGCCCTGATCGGCGGCGAGCTGGCTTCCGTCATCGCCGCCCTCGGTGCCAGCCCCTCCGGTCCGTTTCTGGCCGGCGAGCGGATCGATCCGCGCTGGATCGCGGACCTGATCGCCGAGACCGACCTGCCGGGCCCGCCGGCCCCGGCCTGGGTCAAGGTGCTCAAGCCGGTGCTCAACGGCATGTACACGGCCGACAACCTCGATTACGTGCCGCGCGACGCCTATATGTGCGGCGTCAAGGTCGGCCCGGTCGATATCGAGCGGCTGCTTCACTACTCGTTTCTCGATCGGGAGGGGATGCTGCTCCACCAGCATGGGGCCCAGGCGCTGCTGCTCTTCTTGAATGCACGGCTCTACCTCTACAACAACATCTATTACCACCGCACGGTGCGCCGGATCGATCTGCACATGCGGGAGATCTTCCGGGAGACGATCGAGCGCATCCTTCCCGGCAACCCGCTCGACCACCTGGACCGCTACCGTGAGCTGACCGATTGGTCGCTGATCGACACCGTGGACCGCTGGCGCCACGACGGCGGGCGCGCTGCCGAGCTCTCCGACGAATGGGGCCGCATCGTCCGCCGCGAGCTCAAGTGGCGCTTGATCTTCGAGGATTACTACGAGTTCTCCAACCTGCCCGACGCCATAATTTACCCGCAGCCGGCCGACTACGTTCGCCGGATCCACGAAGCCCTGCCGCCGTCACTCAAAAGCGCCTCCTTCGAGGTCGATCTGGCCTCCGTCGACCGCCGCCCGCAGAACCCGTTCAACGATCCGTTCCCGGTCAACATCTACAACCCGATCAGCCGAGCGGTGGAGCCCAGCGCCGTCGCCGAGCTCTTTCAGCGGCTTCCGATCCGCACCACCCTGGTCCGTGTCTTCACCGACGAGACCCGGCAGGCCGAGGCCTTGCGGGCGGCGGTCGAGCGAGCCCTCTACCGGCGTGACTCGAAGCTGGCGGAGGCGGTGCCCTGATGGCGGTCCAGCCCCAGGAGGCGATCAAGCCGCTCACCGTGCTCGAGCTCAACACCCGTATCCACGACCTGCTCGCCGCCCGCTTCCAGAGCGTGGTCGTCAAAGGAGAGGTCAGCGGCGTCTCGTTACGCAGCGGCCATGTCTGGTTCACGCTCAAAGACGCGGCCGCCAACGTCGGCGCGGTGATCTTCAGCGGCACCGCCCGCCGCCTCCCCTTCCTCCCCGAGAACGGCCAGGAGCTGGTGATCACCGCCCAGGTCGACTACCACGCTCAGTACGGGCGAGTGAACCTGGTAGTCAGCAAGCTCGACTACGACGGTGCCGGGAAGCTGCGGGCCGCGATCGAGCAGCTCAAGCGCCGGCTCGATGCAGAAGGCGCGTTCCGGCCGGAGCGGAAACGCCCGCTTCCCTTCCTGCCGCGCTGTATCGCCTTCATCACCTCGCCCAGCGGCGCGGTCATCCATGACTTGCAGCAAACCATCTGGGAACGTTTCCCCAATACCCGGCTGGTCGTCTACCCGGCGCTGGTGCAGGGCACCGCGTCGCAGCGGAGCCTGGTGGCCGCCCTACGGCAGTGCGACCAGGATGGGCTGGCCGACGTCGTCATCGTCGCTCGCGGCGGCGGCAGCTTCGAAGAGCTGATGGCGTTCAACCAGGAGGCCGTGGTGCGCGCCATCCAGGCGATGCGGATCCCGGTCGTCACCGCGTTGGGCCACACGTCCGACCGAACGCTCGCCGACCTGGTCGCCGATCGTGAGGCCCGGACCCCGACCGCCGCGGCCGAGATCGTGGTGCCGAACAAGGCCGACCTGCTCCGCCGGCTGGGCGAGCGCGGCCAGCGGCTGCAGCGGGCGGGGCTGACCGCGCTGATCGCTCCCGCCCATCAGCTCCAGCGGCGGCGCCAGTCGCTCGAGCGCCTGGCCCAGGATTTGCATATTCGGCGACGCGAACGGCTGGCACACCTGGAGGGGATGCTGCGCCAGCGCGATCCGCGCGAGGTGCTGCGCCAGCGGGAGCGCTCCCTCGAGGAGTGCCGGCGGCGGCTTCAGCGCAGCTGGCAGGCGACTGCGCAACGGATCGCGACCGGGCGCCTCCAGGCCAATGGCCTGCGCGAGCGGCTGATCGGCCTGACGGGCCGGAGCGTGCGGGATCGGGCGGGGGGCCTGCAGGGTCGGGCCGTACGGCTGAGCTCGCTTGCGCCCGAACAGACGCTCAAGCGCGGCTACAGCATCTGTCTCGACGGAAGCGATGGCGGCATCATCCGGAGCGCGGATCAGTCGAGCAAGGGGCAGCCGGTCAGGGTGCTGCTCTCGGCGGGCCGGCTGGAAGCCACGGTCGACGAGGCCATTCCGTGACGCTGGACCAATCGCTGACCTACGAGCAAGCGCTCGCCCAACTCGACGAGACGCTGCGCGCGCTCGAGGAGGGCAAGCTCAGCCTGGAGGAGGCGATCGCGGCGGTCGCTCGAGGGCGCGAGTATCTGCAACTCTGCGAGCGGAAATTGGAAGAGGCCCGGCAGCGGATCGAGAGCCTGCCGGTGAAAGAGGAGCCGGTGTCGGAGGAGCCGCCGCACCCCGCCACCGTGGCCGAGCTCCGGTCCGAACGCGGCGGGCCGCCCGGGACGCCCCAGGGCGAAATTCCCTTCTAACGCTCTTCTTCGGATTCGGCGGGGGGTTCGCGCTCGACTTCCGGCCGCTCGGGGGCTGGCTGCCCGGGCCGGAACAATCCCCATTCGTGCAACGAGCGGCGGAGCATCTCCGGGGTGGTCTTGTAGGCCGCCGCCAGCTGTTCCAGGTCGTCAGTGCGAAACGTCACCACCGGCGTATTGAAATCCTGGCGCTGTTGCTGGAGCTTGGTCACGTGACGGGAGAGAATCGAGCCCTGACGTTCCGGTAGCCCCTGGAGCTGGGTCAGGTCGATCGCCAGCTTCGGCGGCAGCGCGGGCTCGCCCATGCCCTCGATCTCTTCCGGCAGCAGCTGATTGACCGGGACGCTGTAGAGGGTGGCGATCTGGTGCAGCCGGGTGACGGAGATATTCCGATCGCCGCGCTCGTAGGCGGCGAGGAGCGACCCCTTGAGCCGTTTGTTCGACAGGACTTCGACCTGCTGCAGGGTCAGACCGCGCTGCTTGCGGAGGCTGCGTAGCCTGGCTCCGACTTTTCGCGAATACCCGTCCATGGATCCCCCTTGACTGTGTGTGATCAGTCTATCGCAGAATGCGACACGATCAAAGCTTTTAGCGTTTCACGCCGAAGGGTGGCGGGGGGATCGTTCGCTGCGAACGACGCCACCTTCCGTGGCCGCCATTATGCCGGGTCGTGATGGCCGCTGTCAAGTCCTACTTACCTACGCGCCGAGCTCGCTTAACGCCTGCGTCGAGGCCTTGGTGGTGCGGCCGGCCTCGTATGCCTGACGGAAGCGGAGCGCCGCCTGGGCAGCGTCGCCATCCTCTTCAAGGGCGCGGGCGAAGTCATACGTCACGCGGGCGCGCAGGTCCGGGCTATCGACGGTGGCAGCGACCTCCAGGGCCCGTTCGAAGTGGCGATGCGCCGGCTCCCGCCGTTGACGCGCGTGGGCGATGCGCCCCGCCACCCGGTGCACGGCGACGGTGGCAATCGGATCGCTGGAGCGCACCTCGAGGTCGATCGCCTCTTCGATCAAGTCGCTGGCCCGGTGCAGGTCCTTGCGTTCGAGAGCGGACTCAGCCATACCGACCACCAGGAGCGGCAGCAATTCCGTTTCGCCGATCCGGCGGAGGTGGTCGGCGCCTTCGCTGAAGAGCCGTTCGGCTTCGGCGATCCGGCCCTGCTGTAGCAGCATTTCCCCCATGTTGAGCCGCAGCTGCCCGGCCATCCGGACGTCACGCAAGGTCTCGAAGATGCGCAGTCCCTTCTGTGCATAGGAGAGGGCCCGCGCGTACTGGCCGGTCTGCTGGAGGGAGACGGCAAGGCCCTCGTAGATGCCCGCCAGCGCCGGCATATCCAGGACCTGCTCGGCGGCGGCGATCGCGGATTCATACGCCGCAATCGCTTCAGCCGGCTGGCCGGCGACGTAATGGAGGTTGGCTCGATGGCCGAGGATGCGGGCTCTCAGAACCGGATCGGTCAGACCCGCCGTCCGGTAGCACTCGAACGCCTTATCGAACCATTGCCCGGCGGTGTGCGCGCGGCGGAGCAGGTAATAGGCGCTGCCCAGCCGGTCGTACAACTCGACCAACAGCTGATGCCACTGGGCGCGCTCCGCGGCCGCGATGGCTTCTTCCAGGAGGGGCAGTGCGTCTTGTGCCCGGCCTTGCCGCAGCTGCGCGGTGGCGAGCGTCAACTGTGCCCGGGTGCGCAGCTCGACGGGAATCGGGCGGGCGAGGATCCGCGTCATCAAGCTCTCCGCCCGGGCGGCGTCACCCTGATGCATGCCGATCTCGGCCTCGGCCAGGGCCAGTTCGAGCGCGGCCGTCGAGTCGCCGGGATCTTCGAGGAAATACTCGATCGGTTTCTGCAACCGGAGGGCAACCACCCGAAGCGTCTGCGTGGAGGGCTGGGCGCGACCCAACTCGACCTGGTTGAGGAAAGCCCGGCTGAAGTCGCTGCCGGCGACTGCGGCCAGGCTCAGCCCGAGCTCCTGACGCGCCTGCCGGATCCGTTGTCCGAGCGGGCCGGGCGCCCCGGGGCCGTCCGTTGCCGAACGCCCCGGGCGCCGCTTGGTAAGCACAGCCTACAGTGTAACGCCGCGGACTTGACAGTGAAAGAGGCTACAGCGGGTTCGGCCAGGCACCTTCGGCGCAGCCAAGAATGGCCGAGGCGACGACGAGCAGAATCCAGGGGTTGAAGAAACGCCGCACGGTCCCACCTCCAGAACAGGCGGCTCGCTCCCAATCGGCCTGTCCTACGGCCAGCTTATGGAGGCCCGTCAATCAAGGGGGTCACGTCGGTAACGAAATTCGTAAGGCGGGTCGCGAGTTCCTGACGCCTCGCGGAGCGTCTTATAATCGAGCTTCTTCTCTGTCCCCGTAGCTCAGCCCGGATAGAGCACCGGCCTCCGGAGCCGGGAGCACAGGTTCAAATCCTGTCGGGGACACTTACAAACCAGTTATGACCGGGGCCGGCAGCGCGTGACTGGCTCTAGTTGAGGGCCGGTGGTGGCCAATTGTTGTCACCGGAAATCGCGGACGGTATGGGCCCGGCCTCTAACCTTGCTATCGGATGGCGTCACCCCGCTTCAAGCTGGAGTTCTACAAGGATCGGGCCGGCCGTCAGCCGGTGCTCGAGTGGCTCCGCGATAAGGTGTCGATCTCAAGGCGGCGTGCGGTTGGCACTGCTTTGCGCGAAATTCTCCAGGAACAAGGCGCGGCTGTCTGCGGAACGCCCTTTGGGCGCCAACTGGGTAGAGGCCTCTTCGAATTCCGTCTCAGAGAGGGCGATATCCTACTAAGGGCGTTTTGCCATGCTTACGGCGATAAGGTCATCTTGCTGCTCGCCGCCTACGACAAGGGAAAGGACCCATCCGCAAAGCGTCAGACCAAGGAGATCGAGCTGGCACGCGGTCGTCTGACGGACTGGCAGCAGAGACATGGGCGGTCTTGACAATATGGCTTTTTAGCCATATTATTTTCCCGAGAGGTTTAAGAAGAAACGATGAGCCATGACTTTGAACAGCTCCTCCAGCAAATCGACCGTGAGGCAAGAGAGCAAGGCCCGCACGCCGTTGCTGAGTTAAAGGCGCTGCAGGTCAAATATCGCATGCTCAATCAGCTCATCGAGGGCCGCCGGGCGCTCCACCTCACGCAAAAGGACCTTGCAGAGAAGGCGGGCCTTGGTCAAGCAGAGGTCAGTAAGATCGAGCACGGCCGGAAGAGTCCGACTCTGGATACGTATAGCCGTCTTGCTGCCGCATTGGGCTTAGAGGTCCCTCGGTTAACACGAGCACGCTCCACACATCGCCGCCGCGCCGCCTAGAGGTTCTCTACGAGGTCAGTTCCTAGATTGTTGCTACGCGGTATGCGGACCTTCGGGGTGAGCATGCTCGCGTGAGGCCAATTTCAAAGGACTTCCCGGTCACGTTACCGGCGGAAACCGCGTCCAGGGTCGCGCGGCTCCATGTTGGCGAACGTCGAGTACCATGCGGTCGGACGGTAATCGCCGATCCCCATCCGACGATTCAAATCATCATCGGGTTGTTCGCGGCCATCCATTGAAGGGTCCCAAAGTAGCGCAATATCCCAGTCCTGCACTAACTCGGAGTGGGCGTCCTCCCACCGGTCTTGACTGATGCGCATTTCTTGACGTCGGCGACCGCCGGTCCTTCGCGATGCATTGCTAACCAGAGGACAGCTTCCTCAGCGATGCATCGTGGCTCGGGCAACCTGCCAGCGTCAAGGTCGTTGGCTAGATCGTCGGCTGCCCGAGCAAGCTTCCGGCGCCAATCACGGCTCTCGCGCCAGGTAAGCGTGGGAAAAGCTCCAAGCCAGTTGAACTCATCACGATTAGAGGGGGATACAGGTGTGCCCCCGTGTTCGTCGATATCATCGTAAATTTCGTCCGCCATCAGGGATAGAGCGATATTGAGTGCCTCCCTCAGGCGCTTGCTCAAGGTGCTTCCTTTCGCGGACACGCTTTCCAGACTACCTCGCCCTGAAAGTTAGGCGTCTGCCGCGCGGGTTCGCTCACCGGTAGAGGTCGGCTCAGCCCAAATTCCACGAGTACGGATGGTCAGTTCTGCAGGCAGGTGGAGTTCATAACTTGTACGGTTGGCACTAAAGCGCCACTCGCGTGGGGCGAGGCCCCGTCAAACACTTTTGAACCGCTCGCCAAACGTGCCGGCGATCGCGGGACGTTGGAACACTAGCCGGGCATGACCTGGTCAGTTAGTTAGCGCAATTTGGTCAAGGCGACCCAAACGCCGATGCCGAAACCCAGCCATCCAAGGGCGAGTCCTGTCGCCACGGTCACCTCCGTGAAGCCCGCAATCGCCCACGTAAGGAGCGCGCCTGACCAGACGACCAGGATCAAACCGTTGGTCCGCCACCGTCGGCTGTTCCATCCTTGGGAGCTTGGCGGACGGTTGCGCGGGAAGAAGGTCCAACCCAATTGTCCCGGCAACCTGCTTCCCTGGACTGCTTCATATAGGCCGGTTCCCATGAAGACCAGCCCGATGAATCCCGAGAGGAGCCGCATCGCGATTGACACCAAATGTCACCACAGTACATCCGAGATCACGCAGACCAAGTCGAGGGCCGCCCGATCGGCGGCTGCCGACAACGGCAGCTAAAACAACGATGGCCATCCCCGCCGCGAGACCCAACAGGAAGACCGTGCTCTGCTGCAAGACGCCCATATCTCTCAAGCGCGCGAGCGCCATCAACACGATAAGAAGGCCGAGAACCCCCAGAGACGTGGCGACCCCCAGAGACGTGGCAACCGGCCTCGAAGTCTACTTCGGACGCGTGCCATCATGGTGCGCCTTCCAATTTACCCCTCGCGGAACTTCGTACGCGCCCACCCGTCACCGGCTCTCTCACGAGGCGAGCTGATCAAACCGCCCAGGCCGACAGGCAGATGAAGTTCTGCTTGCTCTCCTTCTCACAGAAGCGAGATTTGGTCCGTCGCTACTATGACGGGGCAGTTCGAAGCAGTGTGACGGGGGAATTGCCGTGAGTGCGATTCGCGTGGGCCCAGGAGGCATTCCTTCGCGCGATAGTGCAGCGAAGGCGATCGAGACCCTGATCGAACGCGGCTATGACGCCTGCGAGATCGATTTCAGCGACGGGTTCTGGATGGATCGGGATTACGCGCAGCGACTGGGCTCGCTGGCCAGGGACGCGGGCCTGGCGCTGTCCATCCACGCGCCGCTGGCCGCCTTCCTCGGTCACGTGCAGCACGGCGCGCGGAAGCATCAAATGGCGGTCGGCATGCTCGACCACACCGCGGGTCTGGCTGCGGCCTGCGGGGCAGCTCCGATCGTCATCCATCCCGGTTTCTTGCTCGGACGGTCGCGCGAGGATGCGCTGGCCGCGGTCGTCTCCCAACTGACAGAATTGCGACACCGTCTCGCGGCCAAGGGACGGGCCGTCGATTTCGGGGTCGAGGTGATGGGGCGCGTGCAGGAGCTGGGCAATCTCGATGACATTGTGGCCATCTCCGGCCATTTCGACTGGGTGCGACCGGTGATCGACTTCGCCCACATGCATGCCACCAGCGATGGTGGCTTTACCAGTGTCGACCCCTTTACCGCAGCGCTCACCGTAGCCGATGGTGTCCTGCGGCCGGGCGTGCCATTCCACATTCACTTCTCGGACATCAGTTTTGCGAACCGCAACGAGAAGGCGCACCTTCCCTATGGCCAGGGCACGCTTCGGGCTGATCCGCTAGCCCAGGCGCTGGCCGGCTTCGATCGCCCAGCGACCGTGATCTCGGAATCGCCCGACGAAGTCTCCAACCAGGCGATCAGGGCGGCCCTCAAGGCTGGAGCGCCGGTTGCGGAGCGGCTCGCCCGCTAGCCAACCGACGGTGCGGGCTGAAGCGGGAGTGCCGTACCGCGGCGTCCATGGCGCGCGAGTGCAGCTCCTATATAGGCGTTCCGCTATGCGTCCGCGGACCGTCCGCCGAGCGTCCGCTGGAGCTCGACCCCGAATGCCAGGCGCCCAACACGGCGGGTAGGTGGAGTTCAAAACTTGTACGGTTGGGGACACCATTAAAAACTCGCGCGTCTTCTTGGGGGAACGATAGTGCCTCGGTATGAGGTGCGGATCCAAGCGGTTGGCGAGGTCGACGTGTTCACAGTCTGTGCCGATTCGCCTGATGTGGCCGCTCGGACGGCCAGCGAGTGGCTGGACTACACGAATCGCACCGACGGCCCCGGGAAGGCCCGCCTAATCGAGGGTGAGTGCCTGGCCGGCGACCTCGGGGTTCCGGGTCCGGGGCTTGAGGGCATCCGTGGCAATCACGGAGTCAATCACCGTCGCTTCGCATCTGACGGCACCGGCCTCCCGACTAGATATCGAGACGCGGAGGGTCACCCGATACCTGAGATGTACCTGCGCGCCCCGCAACTCGGTTGGAGCCACCCGGTTGCTGGGTACTACTTGGGGGAGATTCCGATGTTTAGATCCAACCCTTATTGGCGGCTGCAGCTGCTTCCACCGATCGCCGGAAGCCACTCCGGCCGTAGCGAAGCGCTTGACGAACTCGTCGTTCGCGCCCCAGACCTAAATGACAGCCTTCAACATGTCTGGCGCGGGCCGACGCCTGTGGACATCTTCGTCATTCGCGACCTTGCGGCGGTGGAGAAGGCAACGTCGCCTACGGCGTCGATGCCCAAAGGCGCGGTTGAACTCGTTGGGCGCGGTGAGGCGGCCGCGAATCCCGAATTTCGTCCAGAGCACAGGTAGGCGTCCGCCGAGCGTCCGCGAACCGTCCGCTGCGCGTCGGTTGCAGCTCGACCGGCGAATACCAAGCGCTCACCGCAGCTGGCAGGTGGAGTTCATAACTTGTACGGTTGGGGACACCAACCTCTCAAACGCTCGTACGGCACTAAAGCGCCACTCGCGTGGGGCGAGGCCCCGTCAAAACAAGTTTTGAACCGGGCTTGGGCGAATTCGAAAAGCCGCTGAAGGGATTAGAGCCCACCCGCGCAACCGAGAGTTCCCGTCGACGGTCACCCTGGAGAACAGGAGTTTTGCAAACTGCCGGCGAGACCCTCGCCCCGGCCACGACCTTGCCCATGTGACGGACCACCTTGATCGTTGATGGTGGGTAGGGGCGACTCAGAGCCGGCGTCACTCCCCGGCATTCCCGAACGTCGCCCGCCCGGCCGGTCGATAGGTCTGGATCGTTACGCCTGACGGCGTCGATCGCGACTCGACCAGCGCCAGGTCGTGCGTCTGCCCCTGCTCTGGGAACAGCCGCAGCCCGTCGCCCACCACGACGGGGAAGAGCCGCAGGTTGAGCTCGTCCACGAGGTCGCGCTCGAGCAGCCAGCGCAGGAGGTCGCCGCTGCCATGGACCTGGAGCTCGCGCCCGGGCTTCGCCTTGAGCTCGCGCACCGCCGCCTCGACGTCGCCGGAGATGACGTGGGTGTTCTGCCACGTCGGGTCCTTGAGCGTGGTCGAGGGCACGTACTTGGGCAGGACGTTGATGCCGTGAGAGACCGGATCGCCCTTGTCGTGGTGCGGCCAGTGGCGCTCCCAGATCTCCCAGGTGCGGCGTCCGAGCAGGAACGCATCGGCGCGCTCGAAGTAGGCGGTGAGGAAACGCCACCCCTCCTTGTCGGCGTGCGCGGCGGTCCAGCCGCCGCGGTCGAACCCGCCGCGTCGGTCCTCATCGGGGCCGCCAGGGCCCTGATACACCCCGACCAAGGTCACCATGATTGATGCAGTTAGCTTCATGTCGTCACTCCTACGTTCTGAAGATCAGACCATCCACCCGCCGGAAACTCATCGGTAGGAACTTCTTGTTCTAACGCCCACTGTGCCGACAGGGCGTTCGAGGTCGTTAGGCAATAGCTCGGCGGGCAGGTGGAGTTCATAACTTGTAGGTTGGGACACTTTCACTACCACGTCGACGTTCGGCTCGGTTGATTCACCTCTGCGCTGCCACTGCATCGTGCGGCGAGCCTGGCTGTCCCCCTAAGCGAGTGGATGGTTGCGGAGCATAGACTGACGGGGATCGGTCCGGGCGATCTTCAGGAGGGGAGACATGGCTGGGGCGACCAACGTGGGGCGTCGCGTAACCCTGACCACCGTGAGCATCTTGCTCGTCCTCGCTGCGGTCGCCTGGTACTACACGGTCAGGCAGGCCGAGGCGATGTCGGGCATGGTGACGGGTCTGGCGCAGATCGGCAGCGGAATGCCCAGCGGGATCGCGCCTCCAGTTTTTCTCGGGATGTGGCTCGCCATGATGGTGGCAATGATGTTTCCGACCATCGGCCCGATGGTGCTCGCCCATCGCGTCGTGGTTCGGTACCGTGGAGAAGGATGGCCGCCGACGGCAGGGTTTGTCCTCGGTTACCTCTTCATCTGGACAGCGATTGGTCTCCTCCCGCTTGGCGCGTTCCTCGCTTTCCGGAACCTGCCCGCGACGATCGGTTTATCTCTGTGGCTGCGCCTGCTTGCCGGCGCCATCCTGCTGGTCGCCGGTCTCTATCAGTTCACGCCATGGAAGTCATTCTGTCTGAAGGCGTGCCGGAGCCCGTTCGCCTTCATCCTTGGCCATGACTTCGGCGGCGGCACGCGTTCAGCATTTCGCGCGGGCGCGTCGCATGGCGCTTACTGCCTCGGGTGCTGC
>VBGO01000080.1 GCA_005882525.1 Chloroflexota bacterium | reverse complement strand
AACGGCCAACGGCAACGCCTCGGCGATCTCCTGACCAGGACGTCCGTTCGCCGGGTCGCTCACTGACCGCGGTTCTGCTCGGCATCGCCGCCAGCCTGTCCTGGGGCGTCGGTGACTTCATCGGAGGCCTTAAGACTCGGCGCCTGGGCGCCTTCGCGGTCCTATTCTTCTCGCAGCCGCCAACGTTGGTGCTGATCGGCGCCGTGGTCATCATGCGCGGCGTTCCCTTTACGGCGGGACCATGGATGGCTGCCGGCGTGCTGGCCGGCCTGGTGGGGCTTATCGGGCTGGCCGCCATCTACCGCGGGATGGCGATCGGCGTGGTCAGCGTCGTGTCCACCATCGCCGCCACCGGACCCATCATCCCAATCCTGGTCGGCCTGGTCACGGGCGAACGACCCAGCGTGCTGCAGCTGGCCGGCATCGCGATGGCCCTCGCCGGCATCGCGCTGCTGGCCTTCGATCGACGCCCAAGCGGACCCGGGCGGCGGCTGATCCCCGGAGTTGGCCTGGCGCTGCTGGCCGCGCTGGCCTTCGGCGTCTTCCTGGTGGCGATTCGCTATGCCAGCCGGCCGGACCCGCTGTGGGGCGTGCTCGTGACCCGAACCGGGAGTGTCGGCGCGCTGCTGGGGCTCGGGCTGCTGTTACGATCGCGCGTCAGGGTTACTCGCGTCGACCTGCCCCCACTCGTTGCCGTGGGCGTCCTCGATGTCGCCGCCGACGTCTTCTTCGCCGTTGCAACCACGATCGGCCTATTGAGCATCGTGTCGATTCTCTCGTCGCTGTATCCGGTCGCGACCGTCGTCCTGGCCCGGATCGTCCTCAAGGAGCGGACGGCCCGCCCCCAGCAGGCTGGCATCGGCCTGGCGCTGGCCGGCGTGGTGCTGATCACCGTCTGATCGCCGGCGGGCTCAGGGGCGGTAGCCGGCGAGCAGCTCCAGCACCAGGTCGACCTCGCTGGCCGTGTTGTAGTGGGCCATGCCGATGCGCAGCGTGCCGCCCTGTTCGACAAGCCCCAGGCGGGCGATCACCTCGGTGGCGTAATGGTTGCCATGCCAGGTGAAGACCTGGTGAGCGGCGAGCCAGCGGGCGAGCGCCTCCGGCCGGTGGGGCGGCCAGGTCAGGGAGACGGTCGGTACCCGGTGGTCGAGCGCCTGCGGGTCTGTGATCCCATAAATCTGGATGCCAGCGATTTGCTGCAGACCGTCGATCAGGCGAGCCGCCAGCGCCCGTTCGTGCGCGCGAATGCGGTGCATGGCCGCCTCCAGCGCGGGCCGGACGACACGGTCGGCGCCACCGAGCCCCGCCAGGTACTCGAGGGCGCCGAGCAGGCCCGCGAGGCACTCGTGGTTCTGCGTCCCGGTCTCCCAGCGGGTCGGCCCCTCGTCGCTCGCGGGGCGGACCTTGTAGGGATGCAGCCGCTCCAGCAGCTCGCGACGTCCGTAGAGGATCCCCTGGTGCGGCCCATAGAACTTGTAGCTCGAGCACACGAGAAAGTCGCAATCGATGGCGCGGACATCGATGGATCCGTGGGGTCCGTAATGCACCGCATCGACCCACAACCAGGCACCCGCGGCGTGGGCCGCCCGGGACACCTCGGCAAGATCGGGGACGGTTCCGACCGCATTCGAGGCATGGGTCACCGCGACCAGCCGGGTTCGCGCGCTCAGCTGGCGGTGCAGGTCGTGCATGTCGAGCGTGCACTCCGGCACTATGATGTCGACGAACCGCACGGTGACGCCGCGCTCCTGGAGCGCCAGCCAGGGCGAAACGTTGGCGTCATGTTCGAGCCGGGTGACGACGATCTCGTCGCCGGGTCGTAGCTCACGCCCGATCGCCCGGCTCACCGCGAACGTCAGGGTCGTCATGTTGGGGCCGAAGACGATCTCGTCGGCCGAGGCGGCATTCACGAAGGTCGCGGCCGCCTGGCGGACGTCGGCCATCAGGGCGTCCGATCGCCGGCTGGTGGCAAAGCTACCGCCCTGATTCGCATTCATCGTCCGCCAGTAGTCAGCCGTACGGTCGATGACCCGCTGCGGTACCTGGGTGCCGGCGGGATTGTCGAGGTAGACCGCCGGCTGCCCGTCGATTTTCAGGCCAAGCGCGGGGAACTGGCGGCGGACCGCCTGCAGGTCCAGGTCGATCGCGCTTGGAATGGCCATCAGCGGCGCTTCGTCGACGCTTTCACGATGGCCCGCGCGGTCACAGCGCCACGATGGCAACCAGCTGGCCCATCAAAATGACGCGGTTGAGGTCGAGGGCCGGCTGCCACCGGACATCGCCACCCTTGATCACGAAGGCGCCCACCGGTCGCGACGACACGCCGAAGCCGCCGCCTCCCGCTTGCGGCTCGTGCTGGTCGCCGCCACCGCCGGCGCCACCCGAGATCCTGGCTGCGGGAATGATCGTGATCCCATCCTTCTCATAGGGAGCACCGAACACTTCCGAGGCTCGCATCGCACCTTTAGCTTCGTTGATGACATCCATGACACGCATCACAGTCCTCCTGGAATTTGCTCATACCGATTGCGATCGGCGACTCGATCCCAGCCTAGCGTTTACGAGCCCTGAGGTCGAGGAAGAGCGGCAATCGCAACCAGCGGGCCCGATCGGCGCGTTCGATAACCGACGACTCGTCGACCGTCGGCTCGCGCAGCGCCTCGACGCTAAGACCCGCGCTCTCCAGCGCCGCAAAGTATTCCTGAAGCGGCCGGTGGTGACTCGTGAAGGTCATCCGAAGATCGCCCCGTTCAACCGTTTCCTGGTAGCGGTGTGATGCAAGGTACGAACCCTCGACGACAAACGGCGCACCTTCGTCAAGACTTGCAAATTGGCCCGCGGAGTTGATTGGGTGCACAATCGCCGCACACAGGACCCCGCCCGGGCCGAGGACGCGGCTCGTCTCGCCAACGGCGGCGGAGAGATCGTCCATATCGTGCAGCGACATGAATGCCACGGCCAGATCGGCGAAACCATCGTCGAAAGGTAAATGGGCGGCGTCGGCAACGATTACCTGCATCGACGGGTCGGCAGCCTTTGCAAGCCGGACCATCGTCGGAGAGACATCGACCGCAACCACATTGTGTCCGAGCGACTTGAGGTCGCGCGCAACCCGCCCCTCGCCACAGCCAATATCGAGGGTTAGACGGCCCGGTGCCGGGAGCAATTGGAAGAAGGGTTGCCGATGGAAGCGCCAGTAGCTGTCATGGCCAGGCCTACGCGCCCAGGCCGCCCAATCCCCTGCCACGGCTTCCCATGCCTGGCTCAGGGGTCGGTCGTCACTCATCGATGACTCGGAGGAACCTCGACTCGATGCCGACGTCGTCAAAGCCGAGCCGTCGATAGAAATGCTGTGGCCAGTCGATCGTGTCCGCCACCAGAAAGACGAACGCAGATCCACTCGCGGCCTTCAGCGCAGCGCTGACGACTGCCCGAGAGAGGCCACGCTTGCGGAATTCCTCCAGTGTCTCTACGGTCTCGACCTGGGCGGTGTCGTCCGCGGTTCGAAGCTCGCACGACGACACCACTCGGTCGCCGACCAGCGCCGCGAAGTACCGCGTGCGGATGCCCTGGGCGGTGAGCTCATGCTTGGCCAGCATTTGCTGGACGACCCTCGGGTCCTTGCCCCATGGTTGGGCCGCCATCTCTTGCTCTCGGGCGGGACGGATCAGCTCCCAGCCGACTTCGCGGCCGCTACCGGAGTCGACGACCCGGTCGGGGCGCCGGCGGTGCTGCATGATGACAAAGCGCTCCGCCAGGTAACCAAGCGCCGTAAAGCCGGACGAGAGGCGGTCCGCCGCCGGCGGGTCATCGACATTGACGCGGCGATGCGACAGGCCTGCCTCGCCCTGGATCCGTTCGGCTTCCGCGACCAGGCTCGCTGCGTCGGCCCCGTCGAACCGGTCCGCGATCAGGAAATTGAGATCGAACACCCGGTCGAGCCGGCGGTTGATCAGGGCACGGCCCCAGCGAAACGGCACCACCTCCTCGGCGGCGCGCTCGTCGACCGCCCGCATAAAGGCAATCGCTCGATGCCAGGCATCCATCGTGCCGACGAGTCTAGCGCTGGGTCGTCTCCATCCGCCCGAACGCGAGGCGAGCGAGACTCAGGATGGCGACGAAGGCGACCTCGCCGGCGGCCGGGGCCAGCACGAAGGGACGGGCGAAAGCCGTGCCGGCCATCAGGGCATGGAGGGCAAACGCGCCGAACATCAGGTACGACAGCCGGTGCAGCCACCGCCACGCGATGGGGTCGAGATGCCGCCGGAGATAGCCGGTGACGCTGACGACCAGCAGGAGGTCGAATCCGATGGTGCCCAGCCCGATCGCGACCGTGGCATACGAGACCCGGAAGGGGATTACGAGGTCGATCGGGCCGACCCGAGCCACCGCGTCCAGGGTGATCGCCAGCAGGTGGAGACCGACCAACGGGACCCAGCAGACGGTCAGGAACCGGTGCAGGCTCGAGAGATCGCGATTGCGCATCGTTCCCTCGAAAATCGCGCTTCGCAAGGCCTGGCCGGTCAGCAACGCCGCCGCGAGCACGAAGAAGGCGGTCAACGCGGCCGCGCGCGAGGTCAGCCAGAGCAGCTGATCAATACTCACGCCGCAGCCGGAAGTACGCCGCTGCCGGCAGCGACCCCCGCGGCGGGCACCACCGCGTAGTGCACGCCCCTGGCCTCCAGGAAGGCAATGCCCGCGGCCCCACCAAGGAGAACCGCACTCTTGGCGTAGACCTCGCCGCGCAGCGCGCTGTCCGTCACCACGGAGACCTCCGCGAGATCCGTCCTGGCCGGCATCCCGGTCCGTGGGTCGATCAGATGATGCATCGAGTGTCCCCAACGCCGGACGGTGATGCCACTGGTGCAGACCGCTCCGTCGGGGAGCGCCACGACCGAGCGATCACAGAGCGCGATGTGCCAGCCGTCTCCTTCGGGCCCGGCCCCGCGCACCCGGAGATCGCCGCCCAGGTTACAGACGGCATCACCGAGCTCATCAATCAGCATGTCGGCCAGGGCACCCTTCACGATCCCGCCGAGGTCGAGCGCGGCACCCGGGGCAAGCGCCGCCGATCGGGTGGCCGTGTCCAGAATCAGCACCTCGGGCAGCGCCGGCAGTTGCACCGGATGCAGCGCCGGTGGCTCGGTCAGGCTCTGACGGAAGGGCCGATCGTAGCCGGCGGCGGCCAGCGCCGGGAGCACGGCCGCGTTGACGAGCCCATCACTTTCCTCGAATGCCCAGAGGGCCGCTTGCAGCATGGCGAACATTTCGGGACTGACCGGGACGTAGCGGCCGTCACTGGCATTCAGCCCGGCCAGCTCGCTGTCCGGGAGGAACCGCGTGAAGCGCGACTCCGCCTCGCGGATCGCCTGCTCGCAACGCTCCAGCGCCGCCTGCCCGCTGCCAACACTCAAGAGCTCGCAGGTAGAGCCGAGCGCGTCGAAATGGCGGGTCGTGAGTTCACGAGACATGGCTTTCACTCTGGACGGTGGCGTCGCTCGGCAGCACCGTCACCGCCGGATGGAGCGGAGCCTGTGCCGGTTTGGGCGACGTGGCAACGACGCCACCAGAGAGCACGGCCAGCAACAGCGTGCCCAGCACCGACGCCCACCTCAGCGTCGCGATTGAGGACATGTTCCTCTCCCTGCCAGGTACAACGTGACGGCCCATGGATTTCTGGCGACCTCCAACCTTACGGTAGAGGGATCGGCTCAGCCACCGGTTGAAGGCGTCCTGAGAAACGGCTGAGAACGCTAGGCGAGATCGAGGCTGATCGTGTGATACCCGTCGGCGCCGTTCGGCAACGTGGGCGCCGGCCTCGACGACTGTAAGGTTCCCTCGCCGTCGCGGGCGCGCACGCTCACCCTGTAATGTCCGGCGCCGAGGTTGGTGCTGAGCCGCCAGAAGCGCCAGGCATAGGGGGAGAACTCCGCCTGCAGCTCGCCGGGGTGCCAGGAGCGGCCGCCATCCCAGCTCAACTCCACCGAGCTGATCCGTCGGGCGCCAGCAAATGCGATGCCGGCAAACTGCGCCGATCCGGCGGCGAGGGCGGCGCCGTCCACCGGTTGGTCGATCCGCGACATGGTCTTCACGATCGCCCGTTCATCCCAGCCGTTGTTTTCCCAGTAGCCAGGCTGGTCACTCGCCGAAAAGCGGATCCGCGTCACCCACTTCGGCTGCTTCATGCCATAGTGGCCGGGGAAGATGAAGCGGGCCGGGAATCCGTGCGGCGAGGTGAGCGGCGCCCCGTTGAGGTGGGTGGCGAGCAGGTGGGCCGGCGTCAGCTCCCGCAGCGGAAAGCTTTCCGTATAACCGTCGGCGCTCTCCATCAACAGCCAGATGGCTTCGGAGGGAACCGTGGTCAGGGCGAGGATGTCACTGACCCGGGGACCTTTCCAGACGCCGTTGCTGATCAGAGTCCCTCCAACCTCGTTGCTGATGCATTCCAGGGTCAACTCCATGGTCTCCGCCGGCAGCTTGAGCAACTCGTCATAGGTGATCGATCGCGTCGGCAGGTTGAGGCGCCAGTTCGAGGCGTTGACCACCGGGTCACCACCGATATTCTTGGAAACGACGTAGAAGTCGTTCACGTCGGTAAGCTCGCTGCCGGCACGGTTTCCTTCCGTGATGGCCAGCGCGGTAGCGAACCGCCGCACCGTCGCATAGCCGATGCCGAGCACCGCGATCCCGACCGCACCATAAAAGACGTTGCGCAGCAGGATCCGCCGATCCTCGTTCACCAATGCGGGCGCTGACAGCCGCCGGGTGATCAGGTCGACGATCGGGACCATCGCGGCCAGCACGATCACCTCGACGGCCACACCCGCCACGGAATCACCGGGGGACAGCGCAACGATCGCGACGATGGTGCCGGCCACCAGCACCAGGGCGCTCAGGATCGGCACCCAGATGCCCGGCTGCAGCCGGGCGATCAGCCAGGCCGTGACGCCGTAGGCGGCGATGATGACCAGGGTCGCGCCCACCAGGAGCAGCGGACGCGCCAGCACGCCCAGCGCCTTGAGCAAGCTCTCGAAGGTCGACAGCGGCATCCCCTTGAGGAGGACATAGCCGGCTTGCTCGGGCAAAAGGGGCACCGCGAACAACGCATGCGCCAGGTAGTCGGCCCCTACCGCGAGCGCACCAGCGCTGAGGCCGATCAACATCGGCCGCGGCCGGCTCAAGGGGTTACGATCCGGCAGGTCGCCGGATCCCGTTGTAGGCCAGCGCCAGTCCACCGATGGCGACGACAATCCCGATGACGAGCCACATCCGCTGGCCGGTCATGAAACTTCCGGGCAGCACCCCCGAACCCTGCAGGATCCAGACCGCCCCGGCAATCATGGCCAACAGGCCGAGCACCAGACTGAGCGTTCGCACACTCTTACAGTACGCGCGGACGCTTCAGTTTTCTCGTGCGAACGCGAAGTCGCGCTTAGCAGGCCAGCGAGCCCGCAGGGCGAGCCGCCCTTTCGGGCGAATGAGGGCGGGCGCGGCATGCCGTTCGCGCGAGCACACGAGCGCACGTTCTTATGCGCGAGTGCGCCGCGAACGGCTGGACGGCGCACCCGCCCGGTTCAGTCTCTGCGTAACTATGCTTCGGCCGCGACTGCCTCTGCCGCAACGGCGAGCTCTTTGCCAGCGCGGCCGCCGGCTTCGACCTTGGCCAGCGCCAGTTGGCCGATGTTGAGCCCCTGGATGGTGGCCAGGTCGCCGAGTGCCCGCAGGAAGTACTGCCGGCGGCGTCGTTCCACGACGCGGCCGAGCTCATGCTCCAGACCCTGGACGCCTTCGACGAAGGAGATGCGGAAGGGGTCGCTGATCCGCGCGCGCTGCGGACCGAGCTCTTCCTGGACGAGCTTCTTGGCATCACCGGAAAGGCCCTCGTTGCTGACGATCACGCCCTCGGCGGCCTTGATGCGAGACACCTTGGCGTTGAAGCCGTAAGCGTCCGCCAGGTTGAACTCGCGATCCTTGAGCACCACCAGGACGAGGTCGCCGCTCAAGTCCAGGACGATATCCGTGCCGGCGGGGCTGGCTTCGATGATGACCTGCTCACGGCCGATGCCCAGCTTGGGGAGGAGGGCCGTCGCCAGGGTCGTCATCCAGCGGCCTTTGTCGTTGAGGGCGGTGGCGCGATCGGTGGGCATGATGACCTGGTCGACCCGCTCCTCGTTGAGCGGCCGGCCGCAGGCGCACTTCATCCAGTCCGGCGCCATCTTTTGCAGCTTGTTGGGATCATCCGTGCGCAGCACGGCATTGCCCGTCCGCGAACAGACGATGACGTACTCGGACTGGATCAGGCCGAGATTGCGCAACTCGCCGAGACGGCCGGCGACCGCGCTGCCCTGGGCCTCGCCCAGGACCTTGGGTAGATCGGAAACGGTCAGCGAGCCGACCCGCTCGAGATCCCGGATCAGCGCGCGAATCTCCGGCGTGGTGAAGGCGGCCATCGCCTGGTTGTCTTCGGCGCTCGGTTCGCTGATCGCCTGGCGGGACTTGCGGA
>VBGO01000079.1 GCA_005882525.1 Chloroflexota bacterium | reverse complement strand
AGAGTTCCAGGCAGTGTCACATCAGTTGGCCGAGATGGCCACCCGCCTGGAGGCGGCGCGGGCGCTCGTCTACGCCGCAGCCAAGGCGTGCGACCGTGGTGACCAGCGGCTTGCCCGGCGCTCAGCCATGGCGAAGCTGTTTGCGACCGAGACGGCGCAGCAGGTGGTCGACGTAGCGATCCAGGTGCACGGCGCGATCGCCCTGGAACGCGGCCATCTCCTCGAGCACCTCTATCGGGAGGTGCGCGCCCCCCGGATCTACGAGGGCACGTCCGAGATCCAGCGCGAGATCATCGCCCGCGATCTGTTTCGGCATCCAGCCGACAGCTAGCGCGAACTACTTCTGATCCTGAGTCAAATCCGGAAGATCGTCAAAAAACGGGGGCCAATTGCCCTCGATGCCGCCCTCAAAAACGGGTGACGTTGCGCTCCAGAATTCGTCCCTCACCACGGCGATGCCCCATGTCGTCGTCCCCAGCGGAGAGATTCCATAGTGACCCGAAATGGCGACGACCCAGACGAACTCCTGAGGATCTGCACCGGCCCAACTGTCGTTGCCTTTCGCGAGGTCGCTGCCACGCATGTATTTGGCTTCGACGCGGGGGTATGCTTGCCCACTTCCATACTTCAGGGCAGTCGCGATCGCCTGCTCTCGGGTCAGATGAGGGCGGAAACCGTGCTGACCGACCACGAGAGCAAGGAAGGCAATCAGGATTACGACGCCGACGCTTCCGCCAATCCAGTGCCTGACGGCTATTGAGGGAAGCGTCAAGTGATCGTCAGCCACGCAAATGCAACGAAGGAAACCGTTTCGTCCAGCGTCGCCTGACCGTCAGGCGGTGACGGCGATCGCCATCAACTCAACCTTTGCCTGGGGATCGAAGAGCCGGCTGACCTCGAGCAGCGCCATCGCGGGGTAGTGACGACCGAAATGGCGCCGGTAGGCGTCGCCGATTTGCTTCGACAAACGCTGATATTCGGCGATGTCGGTCACGAAGATCTGAATGCTGACCAGGTCCTGGGGGTGGGCGCCGGCCGCCTCTAGGGCCAGCACCACGTTGCCGGCGGCAGCGTCGAATTGCTCGGCGATAGTGCCGGCGACGATGCTCCCATCGGGCCGCTGTGCCGTCTGCCCCGCCAGGTAGACGGTTCGCCCGGCCTGTGCCATCACGACGTGAGAGAAACCGGAAGGACGCGCCAGGGTTTCCGGATTGCGAAGCTCGTGTGGGCTGGTTACCGGCCGCTCCATTTCGCTTCCCGCCCTTCGCGGAACGCCGCGTAAAACTCCGCATGGTCGGCGCTCTTCATCAGCAGGGCCTGCGTCGTCGCGTCGAGCTCGAGCGCGGCGCCGAGGTTCATGTCCAGCTGTTTCGAGATCAGCATCTTGGTGGCGGCGTAGGCGAGCGCCGGGCCCCGCGCCAGCCGGCCGGCCACCTCGTTCGTTGCCGCACCCAGCTCCTTATCCTCGACCGCGGCATTGGCCAGCCCGATCGCCAGCGCCCGGTCGGAGGTGACGGGCTCGCCCAGTAAGAGCAGCTCGCTGGCTCGGCCCAGGCCGATCAACCGGGGCAGCAGGTAAGCGGCGCCCATGTCACCACCGGAGAGCCCGACCTTCGTGAAGAGAAACGAGAATGTTGCCGACCGTGCCAGGATGCGAAGGTCGGCAGCGAGGGCGATGACCGCCCCAGCCCCGGCCGCAACACCATTGACGGAGGCGATGATCGGTAATGGGCACTCGCGCATCCGCTGGGTAACGGTCCCCGTCATGCGCGTGAACGCCAGCAGGTCCTTCGGGTCCATCTTCTGCAACTCGCCGATGATCTCGGTGACGTCGCCACCCGAGCTGAAACCGCGGCCCGTGCCGGTGATCACCAGCACCCGGACGTCGTCACGCTGCGGAAGTTCGGTCAGCAGATCGCGAAGATCCGCATACACCTGGAAGGTCAGCGCATTCAGCTTCTGCGGGCGGTCGAAGGTAACGGTCGCGACGCCCTCCGCGACCCCAAAATGGAAGTGGTTCCACGATTGCGTCAGCGATGCCGAGCCGCGGAACGCGTTCATCGGCAAGAACTTATCATCTCCTCCGAAGGAGTGACGGGCAGATGAAGATTGGGGTCGGTCTTCCGACATCGACGGCCGGCATGAGCGCCGACCTTCTCCTCGACTGGGCGCGGCGCGCCGACAACGGCCCGTTCGACAGCCTGGCGGTGGTCGACCGCGTCGCGTATCAGAATTACGAGCCTTTCACCGCCCTGGCGGCGGCGGCCGCCGTGACCCAACGGGTACGCCGCGCAACCATGGTCGTGATCGCTCCGCTGCGCAATACCGTGCTCCTCGCCAAGCAGGCGGCGTCGCTCGACGCGCTCTCGGGGGGACGGCTGACCCTCGGTCTGGCGGTAGGCGCTCGGGGCGAGGACTATGAGGTTGCCCAGGTGCAGAGCCGAGGCCGCGGCCGGCGCTTCGGCGAGCAATTGGAGGCCATCCGCGACATCTGGCAGGAGGGAAAGATCGGCCCGACGCCAAACGCGCCCGGGCCTCAACTCCTGGTCGGTGGGTCGAGCGGCGAGGCGCTGGCTCGCATGGCGCGCTACGCCGATGGCTACATGCACGGTGGCGGCCCGCCCCGCGCCTTCTCCGGGGCTGCAGTAAAAGCGCTCGCGGCATGGTCGGACCTTGGCCGCCCTGGCCGGCCGCTGATCTGGGGCATGGGCTACTTCGCGCTGGGCGATGGCACCGCCGATCCCGGCGCCGCCTACCTGCGCCATTACTACGCGTTCACCGGTTCTTTCGCCGAGAAGATCGCCGCCGGCAACCTGACATCGCCTGGGGCGATCGCCGACTTCGTCCGCGCTTACGAGGATGCGGGATGTGATCAGCTGGTGCTGTTTCCGACGGTCTCGGACATCGGTCAGATCGATCGCCTTGCCGAGGTGATCCACTAAGGGCGTGCACTACGCCGTCATCGGCGGCGGCCCGGCCGGACTGTACTTCGCCCTGCTGGCCAAGAAGGCGAATCCCCAGGACGAGGTGCGGGTGGTCGAACGCAATCCCCCTTATGCCACCTTCGGTTGGGGCGTGGTCTTCTCGGAGGAGACCCTCGGCGCCCTGCGCGACGCCGATTACGAAACCTACACCGAGATCGGTGAGAGCTTCGCCCGCTGGAACGCGATCGACATCCACTACCGGGACGCCACCATCCGCTCGCGTGGGCATGTTTTCACGGGAATCTCCCGAAAGATCCTGCTCAACATCCTGCAGCGGCGCTGTCAGGCCCTTGGGGTCCGGATCGAATTCGAACGCGAGGTGCGCGAGGTCGAGGAGCTCGAGGGCGCCGACCTGATCATCGGCGCCGATGGGATCAACGGCCTGGTCCGACGGACGTACGGTGAGTTCTTCAAGCCGCAGCTGGTCGTCCATCCGACGAAGTACGTGTGGTTTGGGAGCGATCTGCCGCTGGACGCCTTCACGTTCATTTTCCGGCGCAATGCGCATGGGCTCTTCCAGGTCCACGCCTATCCCTTTGATGCCCGCACCTGCACCTTCATCGTGGAGTGCCCGGAGGACGCCTGGCGCCGGGCTGGTCTGGAATCGGCGAGCGAGGCGGAGAGCATCGCCTACTGCGAGGCTCTCTTTCAGCCGGAGCTGCAGGGGCACCGGTTGCTATCGAACCGCTCGCTCTGGGTCAACTTCCTGACCCTGCGCCAGGAAAGCTGGCACCACCAGAATGTCGTGCTGCTGGGCGACGCCGCGCACACCGCGCACTTCTCGATCGGCTCAGGGACCAAGCTGGCGATGGAGGACAGCATTGCGCTGGTCGATGCCTTGCGCCGGCATCGCGATCTCGGCGCCGCCCTCAATGACTACGAGCTGGAGCGCCAGCCCGTGGTCGAGCGCTTCCAGGAGGCGGCGCTGGAGAGTGCCGGCTACTTCGAGCATGTCTCCCGTTACGCGGCTTTCGACCCCCGGCAGTTCGCCTTCAACCTGCTGACCCGCAGCCGCCGGATCACGTACGTAAACCTCACCCAGCGCGATCCGGAGCTGGTGCGGACCGTGGACTCGTGGTTCGCCGCCGATGCGACCGGGTCGGCAGACGGGGCGGTGCGCCTCAGCCCCCCGCCGATGTTCGCGCCGCTTCGACTCGGCGACCTGACGATTCCGAACCGGGTCGCCGTGGGAGCCCGGCATGAACTCTCGGCGGCCGCCCGTACGGGAGCCGGCCTGGTGATCACCGAGTTTTTCAGCGTGACCGACGACGGACGCATCACGCCCGAGACGCCGGTGATAGACCGCGCAGGGCAGGACCAACTACGGTCGACGGTGGAGCGCCTGCACCAGGCGGGCAGCCGCGTGGCCCTGCAGCTCGGTCATGCCGGCCGCCGGGGGTCGATGCGGCCGCATTCGCAGGGGATCGACCGGCCGCTCAGACGGGGCGGCTGGCGCCTCATGGCGGCATCAGCAATCGCGTACACGCCGCACTCGGCGCTTCCAAAAGAGATGACCCCGCGAGACATCTCGCACGCCGTCAAGGTTTTTGCTTCGGCGGCTCAAGCGGCGGCGGGCTGCTGGCTCGACGTGCTCGAGCTCAACTTCGCCCACGGCTATCTCTTGGCTGGTTTCATCTCACCGTTGACCAATCGCCGGAACGATGCGTACGGTGGCTCCCTCGAGAAACGCATGCGCTTTCCGTTGGAGGTGCTGGACGCGGTGCGGGCGACCTGGGAGCGACCGTTGCTGGTGCGGATCTCTGCCAGCGATTGGGCCGATGGAGGCACCGACCTCGATGAGTCTGTCGCGATCGCCACGCTGCTCAAAGCGCACGGCTGCGACCTGGTCCATGTGGTGATGGGTCAGACGATCTGGGAGAGCCGTCCCGACTACCGCCGCCTGTTCGGCGTTCCAGCCGGCGACCGCATCCGCAATGAGGCGGGCATTCCGACGATCGCAACCGGAAATGTCAGGACCGCCGACGATGTCAACACCATCCTGGCGGCCGGTCGCGCCGACCTGTGTGTGCTCGAGCTGCCCGCTAACGGGTGACTTCGACCGAGGCGCCGCTGAGCTCGTTGAGTCGCTTACCCAGCGCCCCCTTCTCCAGCCTGAAGCGGGTGATGAGCTCGCGTGCGCGCCCGAGATCGCCCGCCTCGAGCTGGCAGCGCGCCTCCTCGTAGGGCATTTTCAGCTCGGCGTAGCGTTTCGCCGCTTCGGCAAATCGGAGTGGGGTCCGTGACAACCACGCTTCTGCTTCCGCAATGGCAGCCGCCAGCACCGGGTTGCCGGAGGCAGGGCGGGCTCGTTCGATAACCGGCGCGACGCGGTCGCGCAAAAGTAGGCGGGCGCCGGGCGCAAGTGGCGGCGCCAGATGGATCAATGATGGCGTCGCCAGAACGATATCCAGGGCCTCGGTCAAGGTCTGGCGTGCCGAGGCAATACTCCCCTGAGCCTCGTCGAGACTCGCCTCGATCACGAGAGCCGGAGCGAGGAACTCCGCCCCGCCAATCCGGCGCGCCAGAGGCATCGACTCTTCGACGAGGGCCCGGGCTTGCGGATAACGACCCTGCCGCATGAGCACGTCCACATAGACCATGCCGGCGTTGACCTGTCCGGGGATCCCCAGCTCGGCTCGGTACGACTCGAGCGCTTCTCGGAGGAGCGGCTCGGCTTCGTCGTAGCGACCCAGGTACATCAGCATGGTGGCCTCATTCGCGGCGATGAACCATTCAAAGGTCGGTGAGCCTAACTTTCGCGCGACCTCTCGGCCGCGGCGCGCGATCGCCACCCCCTCCTCGAACCGGCCGAACCGGCTCAAGGTGTCAGGAAGGTTCACGTAGGCACGCCCGATTGCCTCCGGGTCGCCGGATCGCTCGGCCAGCTCGCGGGCTTCCTCGAGGCGCTTCAGCGCGATCGGATCGCCGGACGAGGATTCGCAGACTCCGAGGGTGTTGAGGAGATTGGCCCGGATCCCATCGTTCCCAAGAGGCTCGGCAATCTCGAGGCCCTTGCGGGCAAGATCGGCGCCAACCTGGACGTCGCCCACGAGCATGTGCAGTGTCGCGGCCCACACGTAGGCTCGCGCCAGCTCTAGGCTTGGTCCCTCCGGCTCCAGCAGCGCGATCGCCCGTTGAAGGACATCGGCAGCGCGATCCATCTCGCCCGTTACCCAGTACGCGCGGCCGAGCATCGACAGGGAAGCGCCTGCGCGCCGCACGTTCCCAAGGCCGCTCCAGCCACTTTCCGCTTCGATAAGAGCGCTGCGGGATCGGGCCATATCCCCGCCGATCAGCGACGCATAGCCCAATTTTTCGAGCAAAGCGAGCCGCCCAGGTTCGTCTCCCGACCCCCAGAGCCGGAGCGCGGTCTCGTATCGTCCCATCGCCTCGTTGAAGCCCATGCGCTCGGCCGCCAGGTCGCCCGCCGCCATCGAATACCTCCGGGCTTTCTCGCTCGCCTCAGCACGGGCGTAGTGTCCGGCCAGCGCTTCGAGCGAGGCCGGATCGTCGGCCGCACGCGCCTCGAGCGCCGCAGCGACCCGAGCATGCAGGTCCTTCCGCTGGCGGAGAAGGAGCGTCTCATAGGTTACCTCCTGAATCAGCGCATGCTTGAACGACCACTGGTTGGGCGCCGGCGAGACCAGGAGCTGAGCCCGGGCCAGCGCATCGAGGGAGGCGCCGACCTTCTCGTCACCGGTGACGGCCTGCACCAGGTCGGTCGGGAAGTGCCGGCCGATCACCGCGACCTGCTGCAGCAGGCTTCGCTCGGCCGGCGTCAGGCGGTCGACTCGGGCAAGGACCGTACCCTGCACCGTATCCGGGATCTCGACGTCGACCTTCGCCAGCACCGCTCGCCCGTCCACGATGGCAAGCGATCCCAGTTCGAGAAGCGCCTGGAGGAGCTCCTCGATGAAGAAGGGGTTTCCCTCTGCCCGGGTCGCAATGATCCGTTCGAGATCGTCCGGTAGGGCAATCACGCCAAGGAATCCGCGGGCGACCGCGACGCTCTCCTCGGCGCTCATCCGCTCCAGGTGAATCGCCGTGTGGCTGGCGCGTAGGGCTAACCGCTCGATCTGTTCGAAGCCGGGACGGATGGTCAGCACGATCATGATCGGCACGGCGTTGAGCCGCTCGAGCAGGAACCCGAGCAGCTCGATCGATGACCTGTCCGCCCAGTGCAGGTCGTCGAACACGATCAGGGCCGGCTGCCCCTGCGGAGCGGCGAGGAAGAACTGCCAGATGCCGGCGAAAACCTGGCGCTTCTGCTGCTCATCCGCCATGCGTACCACCGGCGGGGCGCCGGCCAGGCCGAGGAGTGCACCGATCAGCTGCGTTGTTTCTGTGTCGACACCGAGCGCCGCGGCCTGCTGCTTCAAGTCCTCCATATCGACGGGGCGGTGCCCGAGGATTCGATTCACCAGGTCCAGGAAGGGGCCAAAGGCGCGCTCCGAGTCACAGCTGACTCGGACGTCGAGCGCCCCCTCGCGCGGTGCGAATTGCGCCATCAACCTCGACTTGCCGACCCCGGGCTCCCCGGCAAGGCTGACGACGTGCGTGTTGCCCTTCGCGACGCTCGACCAGAGGATGTCGAGCAGAGCCAGCTCCTCTTGCCGCCCGACGAAAGGGGCTTGTCGGCGGACTCCCGCAGTTCGCGGTCCCTCGATGCGATAGGCCTCAACGGGTTGCCCTCGTCCCTTGACCTCGAGCAGTCCGATGTGCTGCGCCTCGTAGTGTTCGCGGACTCGTCGCCACACCGAAGCCGCCACCAGGACCTCGCCCGGACCGGCCGCTTGCTGCAGCCGAGCCGCGATGTTAACGGCGTCACCGAGAACCCCCGTTTGGCGGCCGTCGCCCGTGGCGCCGGCAACCACCAGCCCGCTATTGACGCCGACTCGGACCTGTAAGGCCGTGGGTGTCGATCGAGATCGGTGCGCGATCGCATCGCGGATCGCGACTGCGCTGGCGACCGCGCGCTCGGGGTCGTCCTCGTGCGCCTGCGGCGCACCGAAAATCGCGACCAACGAGTCTCCGGCGAAGTTCTCCACCGTGCCACCGCGCCGCTCCACCTCCGCCGCCAGCTCCCGGAGCGTCTCCGTAACGAGCACGTTCAGGTTCTCGGGATCGAGGTGCTCCGCCAGGGTGGAGAATCCGACGAGATCGGCAAAGACGACCGTGACCCGTCGCCGCTCGGTGGTCGCGGCCGCCGAGACGGGCGGTTTGTCGGGCTCAGCTCGCTGGGCTAATTCGTGCCCGCAGGTCCCGCAGAATCGAAAGCCCGGTATGACCTCGGCACCGCAGGCCGGGCAGGTTTCTGCCAGCGCCCGCCCGCATCCGCCGCAAAATCGAAAGCCGGCCGGGTTCTCGACGGTGCAGTTCGGGCAGCGCATGGTGCCGACAGTGTACGGCGCAGCGCAGCAACGACCGTATGATGCGGGAAATGCCCGACGATCTCGCGACGTTTGCCAGAGATCTGCCCAAAGCGGAGCTCCACCTCCATATCGAGGGGACGCTCGAACCAGAGTTGATGTTCGACTTGGCGCGCCGGAACGGGGTCAGCCTTCCCTTCGCGTCGGTCGACGAGGTGCGCCGAGCCTATGTCTTCAGCGACCTGCAGTCGTTCCTCGACATCTATTACGCCGGCTGCCGGGTCCTGATCCAAGAACAGGATTTCTACGACCTTGCCTGGGCGTACCTAGCGCGGGCCGCTACTCAGGGTGTGCGCCACGCGGAGATCTTCTTCGACCCCCAAACCCACATCGATCGAGGCGTGCCGTTCGAAGCGGTCGTGACCGGCATCCATCGGGCCCTGCAGGAGGGCCGCACCCGGCTCGACATCACGAGCGGGTTGATCCTCTGTTTCCTCCGCCACCTCAGCGCCGAGGCGGCGATGCAAACCTTGAATGAGGCGCTGCCCTACCGCGACTGGATCCTGGCAGTCGGTCTCGACTCGTCAGAGGTTGGCTATCCGCCCGCGAAGTTCAAAGACGTCTACGACCGCGCGCGTGAGGTCGGCCTGCTGGCCGTCGCGCATGCCGGCGAAGAAGGCCCACCGAGTTACATCTGGGAGGCGCTCGATCTGCTCCATGCCCGACGCATCGACCACGGCGTGCGCTGTATGGAAGATGAACGGCTGATGGAGCGGCTGGTCGAGGAGCAGATTCCGCTGACGGTGTGTCCACTGTCCAATGTCAGACTGCGCGTCTTTCCCGACCTTCGATCGCACCCGCTCAAGCAGTTGCTGGACCGCGGCCTCCTGGTTACCGTAAATTCGGACGATCCGGCGTATTTCGGTGGCTACGTGGGCGACAATCTCCAGGAGGTCGCCTCAGCGCTGGACCTCAGTCGCGAGCAGGTGATCGCGCTGGCGAGAAATTCCTTTATCGCGTCATTCATCTCCGAAGAGCAGAAGCGACGCTACCTCGACGAGCTCGACCGGTTTGCGGCTCAGCCCTCGCTGAAGACGATCTCCTGAGCGCCGTCGTAGAGCACGCGGCGGCCCAACTCGGTGAGCAGCTCGCGACCTTCCTCGATGGTCGCGAAATGGTTGCCGGCCAGCTGTCCCGCCTTGCTGGCAAATCGGGTGGAACCGTAAGGGAAGAGGACTTCAGTCTCGCTGATGCCGCCCGGGTAGAGCAGGAGCTGGCCGGCGGCGGGATAGCTGGTGTGATGTTCGTAGCCGAGCCCGGTCTGCAAATCCCCCAGCGGAATCCACGCGGATTCGCCGCGCGCAAGGGTAACAGGCGCCGGAACGCGGCGCAGGTCCTGGGTGCCGCCTCCGTCTCCCACCGCGCCGTGAATCGAAGCGAGCCGACCGTGATCTCAAGCATCGCGGCTAAGGGTAAGGCCGATCACGCCGTGGGCGGGCTTGGGATCGCTGAAGACCCTGGTGGCGGGCTCGCCCTCCGAGAGCTTTGACGTATCCCAGAGCCGGTTCTCGGCCTCGAAGCTGACCTCCGCCATCCCCGCGAATTGCTTCAGCAGACGGGTGCCCATCTCGTGCACCAGGTGCTGGATCGACATGCTGACGAAATCATCGAAGGTGGCGATGACCGCCCCGCGGACCGCTTCCGAGGCGATCCGCGCCGGGCCGTCCGCGATGCCGTCCTCCATCCGCCGGTAACGCCAGTGCACATCGAGGTGGATGAACAGCGGCCGATCGGAACGCTCAGGCAAGGTCGTGTAGGCGTCCCGGGCAAAATCCTTGAAGGCGCTGCCGGTCAGCTTGACCAGCCGCAGGTTGCGGCGGCCGCAGCGCAACGTCCGCAGCCGGTCCCGTTCCATTTCCAGTTCGACGGTTCCGTAATCGTCGTCCAGCGGGCTGAGCAGCTTGGCGCTGTGCATCGCGAACGGGATCTCCTCGACGAAGAGGCGCAGCGATTGCATCTGCGGGTAGGTCGTCAACAGGCGGCGGCCCAGGAAGGCGGCGAAGCCCTCGTGGCTGGCGCCGGGATACTCGAGCGCCATCGCATAGACAAAGTTCTTCATTGTGTCGGTCGCCACCACCTCGCGATTGTCGCCTTCGGTATAGGCGGGGAGGAAGTTGTCGCCGAAAACATCGATGTTGACCCGCCCGGCCAGCAGGCCCCGGGTGGGGTGAGTGCGGTAGAAGGAGATGTTGTGCTTGCCGTAGCGGATGACATGCCTCATCGAGATAGCCGGTCTGCGGCGATGTCGACGATCGCCTGAAGTCCCTCATCCATCTCGTCATCACGCGATCGCCGCAGCCGTGTGCGGAGCACCTCGACGATCGCGGCCTTCGGCCGCTTGTTGACGAAGACCACGAATCGGAAGCCGAACCGTCGTTCGTACTCGGCATTGAGCCGAGCCAGCTCGGGCAGCTGATCCCCGCCCTGCTCCTCGAGCGACCGCGACGAGAGTCGGCTTTTGTCCTCACCAATGCGCGGATGGGCGTTGAGCGTCGCCACCCGTTCGGCTTCGGTCAGCTCGGGCAGCACGGCGCGCATCCGCGCTACCACCTCCGCGGTCGAGCGATAGGGGCCGCCAGCCCGGACCTTCTCGGCCAGCGGCGTGGTGCCTTCCAGCGCTTCGTCGATGGTCGTCATCACGTTCCGCGGTAGGTCGAGCACGAATAGGGGGCGAGCAGCAGCGGCACGTGATAGTGGCGGCCCTCGTCGAGGCGCAGCTCGAGGGCGATGGTATCGAATAGGTGCGGGGTGGTACCGAAGTACGCGCCAACCTCGAAGAGCAGCCGGTAGGAGCCCGGATTGATGCCGCCATCACTCAGGTCAGCGATCCGTCCCTGCTCATCCGTTTCGAGGGTCCGGGTTCCGAGCGTGACCCGCACGCCGGCCGCGGGTTTGCCGGTGGCGACATCGAGGACATGGGTGGAGACAGTGGCAAGCCGGCTCACAGGCCCACCAGATCATCGGGCCTCACCGGGGCTCGTCGGAGCTCCCGGCCGGTGGCGTTGCGCAAGGCCGCCACGACCGCCGCCGGCACCACGACCGTGGAGGGCTCGCCGACGCCCTTGGCCCCGTACGGCAGGCCCGGCTCGGGCTCCTCAATGAGCTCGGAAATCACCGGTGGCATATCGAGGATGGTGGGAACCAGGTAGTCGGTGAAGGAGGCATTCTTGACCTGACCGTCTACCAGCGCCACCTCTTCCATCAGCGCCAGGCCGAGGCCTTGGGCGCTGCCGCCCTCGATCTGCCCGAACACGCTCTGCGGGTTGAGCGCGCGACCAACGTCCTGCGCGACGGCCAGCTGCACCACCCTGACCAGACCGAGCTCGGTGTCGACCTCGACCACCGCCCGCGCCGCGCCGAAGGCGAAGGTAACGTGCGGATCGCCCTGCCCGTTCGCGTCGAGCTTGCCGGTGGGACGATGATGAAAGACGCGGGTGGCTTCGACCGGCCGACGCAACGCCTTCATTCCGCCCTGCCGCTGGATCTCGGCGCTCACCGCCTGGCAGGCGAGCTGAACCGCCCCACCCGTCATCATCGTCTGCCGAGAGGCGGAACTGGAACCCGCGGACCCGATCGCGGTATCGGGCTGGCGGACCAGGACACGGTCGATGCCGAGTTCGCTGCGGACAATTTGCGTGACGATCGTATCCAGGCCCTGGCCGACCTCGACCGCGGCGGTCTTCACCTCTGCGAGCGGTCCCTCACGGTCGACCGACACCCGCACCCACGCCTCGGAGGCGTCGTCGAAGCCTTCGCTGTAGCCGAGGTTCTTGTAGCCGACGGCCACGCCGACACCGCGCCTGAGCGCTTCTCCGTGGCCGACGTTGCCGGCGCCCCCCGGCAGCAGCATCGGGTCGCGGTCGAGCGCCGACTCTTCCGGCGGAAGGGGAAGGCGTCGCAGACGCTGCAGGCACTCTCGCACCGGGGCCACGCCGGCAACCGGTTGGCCGGTCGGCATGACCGAGCCGGAGCGCAGTGCATTTTTCAGTCGCAGCTCGATCGGATCGAGGTTGAGCGCGGCCGCCAGCTTGTCCATTTGGGCCTCGTAGGCAAAGCAGGCCTGCACCGCGCCAAACCCGCGCATCGCCCCACAGGGTGGGTTGTTGGTGAAGACGGCCGTGCCGACCAGCCGCGCATTGGGGACCTCGTACGGACCCGCCGCGAACGTGGTGGCGTTGCCGATCACCGCCGGCGAAGTCGAGGTGTAGGCCCCGCCGTCGACCAGCAGCCGAGCCTGGACGTTGACGAGTTTTCCATCTCGAGTGGCGCCATGCCGCATCCAGACCCGTGACGGATGGCGGTGCACATGTCCGTAAAACGATTCCTGCCGGCCGTAGCTCATCTTGACGGGTCGTTTGGTCCGCAGCGCCAGCAGGCAGGCGTGGATCTGCATGCTGACATCCTCGCGCGCGCCAAAGGCGCCGCCGACGCCCGAGAGATGGAGGCGCACTTTCTCCGGGGGCAGGTCGAGGCAGGGGGCCAGCTGGTCGCGGTCCGCATGCAGCCATTGGGTGGCGATGAAGAGATCGACGCCGCCGTCCGCCGCTGGTACCGCCAGGCCGGCCTCCGGGCCAAGCGGGGCCTGGTCCTGCATGCCGGTTTCATACGTGCCTTCCACCCACACGTCGGCGCGGGCGGCCGGATCGCCATGGACGATGGTGAGCGTGCGCACGACATTGCCCTGCGGGTGGATCGAGGGCGCCGTCTTCTCGAGCGCCTGCTCCATGTCCGTGACCGGAGTCAGCACTTCGTACTTGATGGCGATCGTCTTCAGCGCGGCGCGGGCGAGCTCCGGGTCTTCGGCGGCGACGATGGCGACGGCCTCGCCGGCGTAGCGCACCTGGTCAATCGCCAGCACCGGCTGGTCCTGGACGTCGAGCCCAAACGTTTTCTTGCCGGGCACGTCGGCCTGGGTCAGCACGGCGCACACGCCGGGTGCGGCGGCGGTGGCCGAGGTGTCGATCGACACGATCCGGGCCGCTGGATGTGGACTGCGCAGGGTTGCGCCCCAGAGCATGCCATCGCGGCGGAGATCGCTGGCGTACTCGAATGCGCCCTTCACCTTGGGCACGCCGTCCACGCGTCGGACCGACTCGCCCACGCCCTGCCGGCGGATCCCAACCCCCACCCTGCCCTCCCCCCCAGTGGGAGGGAGAGTCTTGCTCTGGGTCATGTCCAGATCATGGTGGCCTCGCTGAGGTTCACCAGCTGTCCGTCGTGGACCACCGGTTTCCCTTCGACGAAGAGGTGCTGCACCGGGCCGGGATTGCAGAAGACGAGCGCCGCGACCGGATCTGCTTCCGCGCCGCGATGCATCAGCCCGTCGATCGAGAAGAGGGCGATATCGGCGCGCTTGCCAACCTCGATGGCGCCAACATCATCGCGACCAAGGCAGGCGGCGCCGCCGCGGGTCGCGACCCACAAGGCCTGGCGCGCGGTCATCGCCCCGGCGCCGTTGCGCGCCCTGGTCGTGAGGAGCGCCTGCCGCGTCTCCGCCAGCAGGTTGCCACCGTCGTTCGAGGCGGAGCCGTCAACGGCGAGGCCTACCGCCACCCCGGCATCGATCATCTCGCGAGCTGGCGCGAAGCCCGACCCCAGCCGCATGTTCGACGTCGGGCACCAGGCGACCGCGGTCCGGGTCGCCGCCAGCCGCCGGATGTCGGCATCGTTGACGTGGACGCAGTGGGCAAGCCAGACGTCGGGACCGAGGAAGCCGAGGTCCTCGAGCAGCTCGATGGGTCGTCGGTTGAAGGTCGTCCGGCAATAGGCGTCCTCGTCCTGTGTCTCGGCGATGTGGGTGTGCAGCCGGACGTCGCGCCGCCGCGCCAGCGCCGCCGACTCGCGCATCAGCCGCTCCGACACCGAGAACGGGGAGCAGGGGCCGACCGCAATCCGCCGCATCGAGCCCGGAGCCGGGTCATGGAAGCGCTGGATCGCATCGTCGGTGGCGGCGAGGATCCGGTCGATGTCCTCGACCACCCGGTCCGGCGGCAGTCCGCCGCTCGACTGGCCCAGGTCCATCGATCCGCGGCAGGGGTGGAAGCGCAGGCCGAGCTGCTCGGCGACTTCGATCTCGGCCTCGAGCAGTCCGATGACGCCCTGGGGGAAGACGTAGTGGTGGTCGGTCGTGGTCGAGCAGCCGCTGAGCGCCAGCTCGGCGAGGCCGACCTCGGCGGCGGTACGCTCCCAGTCCGCGTCAATGGTGGCCCAGATGGGATAGAGCTCGCGGAGCCAGTCAAACAGCCCCGCTTGCTGGGCACGGACCCGGGTCAGCGTCTGGTAGAGGTGGTGGTGCGTGTTGATCAGCCCGGGCAGCGCGACCAGCCCGCGGCCGTCGACCACCTCGGGCTGCTCACGAACCGGTGGGCGTCCCTGGCCGACCCAGCTGATCACCCCGCCGTCGATCAGCACGGAGCCGTTCTCCAGCTCAGTGCCTGCCGCGTCCATGGTGACCACGACCTTGCAACCGTCGAGCAGGATCACGGCCGGGCACGCAGGCGGTCAGCCGCCAGGTTGACGGCATCGAGGATCTTCTGGTACCCGGT
>VBGO01000078.1 GCA_005882525.1 Chloroflexota bacterium | reverse complement strand
CCAGCCTTCCGGTTGGCGTCACCAGGCCGGCCGCTGCGAGGGCAACCACGTCGGCGCCGGCGGAAGCCAACCCCTGGCCGCTGCTCGCGATCGGCGCGCTGCTCGGCGCCGGGCTTGGGTACGCGGGCGGGCGACGCCGGAAAGCGCAATCGCGCGGCTAAGCGTCCCCTACGGATGCGGGGTGGGTCGGCCGAGCCTGGAACGGCGGGGCGGCGCCCGATGAGAGTACGGTCGACCGGCCTTAACGGGACCTGGTCCGAGAGCTTTTAGACCGAAGCGTTGATCGTCGGCACTCGGCGGTCAGCGCCGTTCGCGCTGGCCGGCGAACGCGTCGTGGATCACGCTCCCAACCAGCGCAAGCCCGATCCCCGCACCGATACCGGCGACCAGGTAGACGAGCCACTCGCCCGCCAGGTGCAGGTGCAGATATAGCCCACCCAGCAACAGCACCAGTGCCAGCGCCAGCCAGGTCAGGCGGTCCACGCTGCTAGGGGCATCAGCCGCCGTTGGCCGCGCCGCCACCGAACCCGCCCGAGCCGGCCGGGACGATATTGATGCTGTTCGCCTTGATGCTGCCGTCCGCCTCCCGCGTTCCCGTCACGTTGATGGTCTCGGTCTCCTGCAGGTCGGACGATTGGCCGGTGACCGTCTTGCGCACGATCACGCTCTGGTCGAAGGTGACCTTGACGTCGGTGTTGCACCGAGCGTCATGGATGGTCAAGCTGTTGTTGGTCAGGTTGGTGACCGTGCCGGTTGCGCCGCGTCGAGCCGCCGCTGCACTTGGCGAGGCCGCCGGCGAGGCGCCTGGAGATGGGCAGGCGGCAGCGAGCCCACGGCCGCCGGCGAGGCCGTTGGCGGCGGTGCGACCGGTCCCAGTCGTTGTGTTGTTGGCGGCGCTGGCCGTGCCACCCCCACCAATCTTGTAGCCGCCGTAGAAGCCACCGAGCAGCGCCACGACGACGATAAGCGCGGCGATCGGATATTTGATCATTGCTTGACCTCCTGAGAATTCACTCGTATCGCAGCGCTTCGATTGGACGCAGGCGCGCTGCCCGGTTCGCGGGGTAGAGACCGAAGAAGAGACCGATGCCGACCGAGATGCCGAAGGCCATGAAGACCGATGGCGTGGAGATGATCGGGGTTGGCAGCGTTGACACGAGGAGTGGTAGGACCCGGGCCAGGCCGAAACCGATCAGGATGCCAAGCGCGCCGCCGAGGCCTGATAGGAACATCGATTCGATCAGAAACTGCAGCAAGATGTCTTGCCGGCGGGCGCCGATCGCCTTGCGGATACCGATCTCGCGCGTCCGCTCCGTGACGGTGACCAGCATGATGTTCATGATTCCGATGCCGCCGACGACGAGGGAGATGCCGGCGATTGCCCCCAGCATCAGGGTGAGCACCCCGGTCGTCTGGGAGGCGCTGTTGAGCACGTCCTGCTGGCTGAGGATCTGGAAGTCGGCCAGCGTTGGATCCGAGATGTGATGCCGATCCAGCAATACCTCGGTCACCTCGGTGCTGGCCGCGGCCGTCGCCTCCGCGCTGGTCGCCTCGACGTAGATCTGCTGGACATTCCGGCCCCGCCCACCAAGCAGGTAGCTCCAGGCTGAGGTGATGGGCACGACCACGACGTCGTCCTGGTTGTTGAACCCGCCGGAGGAGCCTTTGGAGGCGAAGACGCCGATAACCCGAAAGTTCTGCCGGTTGATCTTCATCACCTGGCCGATCGGGTCGGCCCCGCTGAAGAGGTTGGACGCGACCGTCGGGCCGATGACCGCCACCTTGCTCGACGCATCGACCTCGCCCGAACTGAAAAACTGACCGCTCGCCAGTTGGTAGTTCCGCACCGAAGGGAAATCCTGGGTTGTGCCGGTCAGGCTGCTGTTCCAGTTCTGATTGCCGTAGGTGAGCTGCGCCCGGCCGCCCGTGCTGGGGATGGCCGTCACGACGTCCGGCGATGTTTGCCGGTTCGCGATGGCTTTCACATCATCGAGCGTCAAGGTGGATCCGGTGCCGAAGCCCTGCTGGACGCCGCCGGCGCCCCGGGCGTTCGAGGGAAAAACCGTCAGCAGGTTTGAGCCCAGCGATTGGATCTGCTGTTGGACCGCGACACTCGCGCCGTTGCCAACCCCCACCAGGAGGATCACGGCCGAGACACCGATCAGGATGCCGAGCATGGTCAGCACGGACCGCAGCCGGTTCGAGAGCAAACCGTTGATGGCGAGCCGCAGTCCTTCGAGGATGCTCATCGCACCATCTCGCCGGCCTGCTGCGGCTGCCGCTCGTCGCTGACGATCACGCCGTCGCGCAATCGCACCACGCGCTGGGCAAAGGCAGCGATGTCCGGCTCGTGTGTGATCAGCACGATGGTGCGGCCCTGCTGATTGAGATCGCTGAGAAGCTTCAGGATTTCGAGGCTGGACTCGCTGTCGAGGTTGCCGGTCGGCTCATCGGCGAGCAGGATCGCGGGATCCGTCACCAGCGCGCGGGCGACCGCGACTCGCTGCTGCTGGCCGCCCGAGAGCTCGTTCGGTAAGTGGCCGGCTCGCTGCAGGAGCCCAACGGATTCCAGGGCCGCCATCGCCCGCTCGTGCCGCTGCTGACTATCGCCGGCGTAGATCAGCGGCATCTCGACGTTGTGGACGGCGCTCGCCCGCGGAATCAGGTTGTAGGACTGGAAGACGAAGCCAATCTTTCGGTTGCGGATCCAGGCTAGCTGGTCGTCACTCAGGGCCGACACGTCGTAGCCGTCAAGGATGTAGCGACCGGACGATGGCTGGTCGAGGCAGCCGATCACGTTCATCAGCGTGCTCTTGCCCGAACCCGAGGGCCCCATGATGGCGACGAACTCGCCCTCCGGGATGTGGAGGGAAATCCCTTTGAGGGCGGCTACCTCCACCTCACCCGCGAGGTAGACCTTCGTGATCCTCTCGAGGGTGATCACCCTCCGCCGCCCCTGACGACGCCTCCGCCGCCGAAGCCGCCGCCGCCGCCGCGGACCAGGGCGCCCCCATTTGTTGTGGCTCCGGCCGAAGCACGGAGCGTCGGCAGCACCACGATGTCACCTTCGTTCAGTCCGGCCTTGATTTCGGTGTAGGTGTCGCCGACGACCCCGGTGATCACCTCGGTCGGTACCTGTTGGCCTTTGGAGAGGACGGTCACCATCGAGGTACCGCCAGTGGTCCGCACCGCGGCATTGGGAACCCGGACGGCGTTGTCCGCCTGGGCGACAGTGACCGACGCGTTCGCGGTCATACCCTCCCGAAGGCGCGGGTCGGTGCGGTTGAGGACGAAGGTGACGTAGTAGTCGACGACGTTCGAGACCACGGTCGCGCTCGGACTGATGCTCAATACGTGGCCCGAGACCGTTAGGCTCGGGATAGCGTCGAACGTAAATGCGGCGGTTTGATTGTCTGCCAGCCGCGCGGAATCGGTCTCGGCAAACGGCATCACGGCGACGAAGCTGCTGGTGTCATCGATCACCATGAAGCCGGATGAGCCACCCGACGCGCCCGAGGACGGCTGCGGGGCGAGGGATCCGGGTGATTGCGCGGTCCCGCTTCCGGCCGTCTCTCCTCGCACGCCGTTGATGCTGATGACCACGCCCGAGGTCGGGGCGGTGAGGGTGGTCTGGTTCAGGGCGAGCTGGGCTGACTGCACCTGGGCCTGCGCCGACGCCACCTGCGCCTGGCTAGACGCCAGCGCATTCGGTTTGACCTGGGTCTGAACCGCGAGGTTGTCACGCGACGACGTGATCTGCTGCGATGCCGAGTTGACCCTGGACTGACCGCTGATCGCGTCCATGTGCTGCTTGCTCTGGTCGTTCGCTAACTGCGCCCTGGCCTGGGAACAGGCAACGGAGGCAGGATCGATACCGCACTCGGCGTTGACCTTCGCCTGGTCGCTGGCGACCGTCGCAGCATCGGCCTGGTTGGTGGCAGTCACGGAGGCCACGGTGTCGTTGTAATTCTGCTGGGCGTTGCTGACTTGATGCTGCAGTTGCGCGACCTGCGCGGCGGTTAGCGGCGATTGCGTCGACTGGACATTGGCCTCGGCAGACGCGAGCGACGCCTGCGCCTGAGCGAGGGCGGCCTGCTGCGTCGACGAGTCGATCCGTGCCAGCACCTGTCCCGTGGTCACCCTGTCGCCGACTCTCACATCGACCTCTGTCAGGATGCCGGGCGACTTGAAGTTGACGGCCATGCGTCCCACCGGCAGCAGCGATCCGGTTCCGCTGACAACCGAGGAGACCGTGCCGCGGTCGGCCGCGGACGTCCGGATAGTGGCTGCAGCCGGAGTCGCAAGGACGGTTTCCCGCGCAATCAGGCCGACGAGCAGCACGCCGACCAAAGCCAGCCCGATCATCCAGGCCCTTGTGCCGTTGATCCACGGGTGCCGCCGGAGCTGTGGTAACGGCTTAAGGGTGGGTGCTTGGCGCATGGTTGCCTCCAGGTGTTGTTCGAGCGGTCATCGCCGCGGCTCCGACCTCACAGGCGCTCATGTTGTGACGCTAGGGCGTCGCTGATGGCCGAGCCTGGAAGTTGCCCAGCGTGACTCCTACAGAAATATGCTGGCCGTTGCGCGTCACCGATAGGGTGACGTGGTCTCCAACCTTTTTGGTGTCGAGGTACTGGGTGAGCTCGTCGATCGTCGTGATGGCGTGGCCGTCGATCGCGGTGATGATGTCATCGCTCGCGTCGGCCTGGCCACTTCCCCGCAGGCCGGCTTTCGCGGCCGGGCCGCCGGGGAGAGTGCTGATCACCAGCACGCCGGATGTCTCGCTGGTCCCCAGCTGGCCGGCCGACAGCGCGCTCAACGTTTGTCCGGTGATGCCGAGCGCGGGATGCTGGATGCTGATGCCTTGCTCGAGCGAGGGCAGCAGGCTCTTGGCCCGGTTGATCGGGATCGCAAACCCGATGCCGACATTGCCTTCGACCGGGCTCTGGATCGAATCGTTGACGCCGATCAACTGACCGCGTCCGTCCAGCAGCGCGCCGCCAGAGTTACCCGGATTGATCGGCGCATCGGTCTGGATCATGCCGGTCAACGCCCGCTGGTTCGGGGCGGTGGTGCTGCGATTGAGTCCCGAGATGATGCCGGCCGTAAAGGTGCCGGACAGGCCGAAGGGCGCCCCGATCGCGAGGGCGGTGTCGCCCACCTGCAGCGCGTCCGAGTTGCCGGTGGCGATTGGATGGAGCTGATCCGCGGACACCGAAACCTTGACTACCGCGAGGTCGGCGCTCTGATCCGCGCCCTTCACCTGTCCGGTCACGGTACGGCCGTCGCTGAAGGTCACCCGGACCTGGGCGGCGCCGGCGACGACGTGGGCGTTCGTCAGGATGTCGCCCTGCGTGTCGACCACGATGCCGGAGCCTTCTGCCTGCGAAAAGGATCGGGCGCCACCGGCCGAGACCGATGTCGTGATGGTGACCACCCCGTCCTTGGTCTGCTGATAGATGGCGGCGAATGACCCGGGCGATGGTGCTGGGGCGGCCACGCCCGACGCAACCGTTCCGGTCCCGTTGGCCGTGGTGCTGGCCGTGGTTCGCTGGCTGGTGACGATCGCGCCGACCGCGCCTCCGCCGATGCTGCCGATGACCAGCCCGGCGGCGAGCATGGCCGCGGCCATGCTGCGCGCCGGACGGTGGGGAAAGGAGGGAGCGGGTTGGCGCGCCGCAGGATCCGGCGTGGGCGCTGCAGGCTGCGGGGCTGCCGGTGCCTCGATGAAATCAGGAGCGAAGGGATCCTGCATGACGCAAGGCTGATCGTGCGCCGAAGCGATGAGCCGCCTGTGAGGGCTGCCTAAGAGTTCACTAAGACTTTTGAATCGGCAGTTCGACCGTAAAGGCCGCGCCGCCCTGGGGATTGTTGGCGGCCGAGACCTGGCCGCCGTGCTCCCTCGCGATCCACCGCGCGATCGCCAGCCCGAGCCCGGTCCCTTCGCCCGATCGCGCGGCATCGGATTGGTAGAACCGCTCGAAAACGCGCTCCAGATCTTCCTTGGGGATGCCGGGGCCATCGTCGAGCACCACGAGGCGTGCGGCCCGCTGCCCGTTGTCCAGTCGGAGCTGAATCCGCCCACCGTCGTCGGTGTGCTTGAAGGCGTTGTCGATCAGGATCCAGAGCAGCTGTTTGATCGCGTCGGCGTTGCCCTCGACCGGCGCGGGCACGCCGTCGAGCAACTCGATGCGCCGCGAGGGCTGCAGCGTCTGCGCCTGCCGGGAGACCTCCTGCATGATGGGTAGAAGATCGATTGGTCCCTTTTCGAGGTGATAGCCGGCATCGGCGCGGGCCAGGGTCAGCAGATCCTGCACCATCCGGCTCATCCGCTCACTTTCACCGGCGATGTCATTCAATGCCGCGACCCGGTCGTCCGACGCGATGTCGTCCCGTTTGAGCAACAGGCCGACGTTGCCGCGAATCGTCGTCAGCGGCGTGCGTAGCTCGTGCGAGGCGTCCGCCACGAAACGACGCTGGGCGACCAGCGCGGATTGCAGGCGGTGGTAGGCATCCTCGAGCTGACGCAACATCTGGTTGAAACTGTGCTGCAGCCGCCCGACCTCGTCGGCCGGTTCGGTTTCTGGCAGGCGGCGGCTGAGGTCCTGGGTGCGGCCGATATCCTCGGCGGTCGTGGCCATGGCATCGAGCGGGCGGAGCGCTCGGCCGGCCAACCACCAGCTCGCGGCTCCCGCCGCGAGCAGCGTCAACAACCCACCGGCAACCAGGAAGAGCCGCAGCCCGCTCAGTTCGCTCTCGATGCCGGCAAGTGATTTCCCAACCACCAGGTAACCGGCCGGTCCACTGGCAGACGCGAGTTGGCGTATGTAGACTCGCATCAACGGACCGTTATCGGCTCGCGCGTTCGTGATGTTCCCGTGATCGAAGGGCGCCGACCGCAGGAGGTCCGCCGGGAGGACAGGGTCGGCGTTGTTGACCTTGCCGCTCGAGAAGACCGTGCCCGTGTTGAAAATGGTTATCTCAACGAACGTTTCCGAGCTCTTGGCGATGTCGATGGGGAGTGTGAACTGACTCGGCCGAAATCCTCCTCTGGATTCGAGCTGGCGAAAGACGTCCTCGCCACGAGTCCGGAGCGCCTCGTCCTGCTGGCTGATAAGGCTGCCTTCGACCAGCACGTAAACCAGTGAGCTGAAGGTGACGACGGCCAGCGCGACGACAGCGGCGCCGAAGAGCGCAATCCGGCCGCGGATCGGGATCCGATGGCGGAATCCCGTTTCCTTCTTGACCCAGCTGAAGACGCGACCAATGGAGCTGCGAATCGACGTGAAACGTGCGGCGTTGGACGAGCGGGCGCCGGCCGAGGAGTTCATTCCTCCTTCAGGATGTACCCAACACCACGAACCGTCTGCAACAGCCGTGGCCCGCCGCCGTGCTCCAGCTTCTGCCGCAGGTAACCGACGTAGACGTCCACCACGTTGCTGCTCGCCCCGAAGTCGAAGCCCCAGACGGCATCGAGCAACTGCTCCCGGCGGAGCACCTGCCCGGGATTTCGCATGAAGTGCTGGAGGAGGTCGAACTCCTTGGCGGTGGTGGTAATCAACTGATCGGCTCGGCGGACTTCGCGGGTCGCCATGTCCATGACCACGTCCGCATACCGTAGCGTGCGACGGGCCCTTGGCGCCCGCCGGCGGAGCAGCGCGCGGACCCGGGCGAGGAGCTCCTCATAGGCGAAGGGCTTGACCAGGTAGTCGTCTGCGCCGCTGTCCAGGCCCTTGACCCGGTCCGCGGTGCCGTCCTTGGCGGTCAGCAGCAGGATTGGGACGTCGCCCTCGGCGCGCAGCCGCCGAGTGACCTCGAGGCCATCAATGCCGGGCATCATGATGTCGAGGATGGCCAGGTCGGGCATCCGTTCCCGGGCGCGATTGAGCGCGATCTGCCCATCAGGGGCGACCTCGACGTGATAGCCCTCGTAGATCAGTGCCCGCCGGAGGGCGGCGGCGATCTTGGCATCGTCGTCCACGACGAGCACATGCGGTTGTTCGGGCATCCGCGTCAATCAAACCACTAATTCATGAGAAAGACTTAAGAATCGGAAGGGCGATGGCTGGACCCGGCTCGCGGTCTCGATCAGGCGCCGGTGACGAGCGTGGCGACCATGGCCAGCGCGGCCACGCCCATGAATGCCGTGGTGATGGTGGTCAGCGCGAGGCTCAGCCTCCCGCTGGCGTAACGCTTCATGATTCGGTGGTCCGCACCCAGTAGGACGATTAGGGCGAGCAATGGTGGAGCAACCATGCCGTTGACGACGGCGGTGATATAGAGCGCACGGATCGGATCCAAGTGGATGAAGTTCATGGCGACACCCACCAGCGTGGCGAGGACGAGCATCGTGTAGAAGGTCGGGCGATGGCGTGGCTTGCTGGCAAGGTTGCCGCCCAAGCCGAGGAACTCCTTTGCCGCGTAGCTGGCCGAGCCCGAAAGAATTGGAATCGCCAGCAAACCGGAGCCAATCATCCCCACCGAGAAAACGATGAACGCCAGGGGGCCCGCAAGGGGTTCGAGCGCCGCCGCGGCCTGTTCGGCCGTCTGGATGTCCGTTTTCCCATGTGCATGGAGGACTGCCGCCGACGTGAGGATGATGAAGTACATGACCAGGTTCGAGAAGGCCATCCCAACCATGATGTCGAGGCGCGCGGCGCGCAGCTCCGACCGCCGAAGACCCCGGCGGCCGGCTTTGCTGGCATGCCCCGCCCCCCTGAGCTCATCGACCTCAGACGACGCTTGCCAGAAAAAGAGGTATGGCGAGATCGTCGTGCCGAACACCGCAACGATCGCCATGATGAAGTCCCGGGAGAATTCGAAATGTGGTACGAAGGTCGATCGCACCACCTCCCCCAGAGGCGGATGGGCGAAGAACGCCGCGATCACGTAGGCGAACAGCGCCAGCGTCAACCACTTGAAGATCTTGAAGATGGCGGCGTAGGTCACGAAGAGTTCCATCGCGATGATGAGGAGCGCCACCGGGACGACCAACCACAGCGGTTTCAGAATCCCTCGTGAGAGCAGTGCGCCTCCGGCGGCGACCGCGCCCAGGTCGGCGCCGACGTTGAGGGTGTTCGCGACCAGGAGCCCAAGAATCGCGATGCCCACAACCGAGGTCGGGAACTTCCGCCGCAGGCTGACACCCAGGCCGACACCGGTCTGCAGGGCGATGCGCGAGCAGAGCTCTTGCACCGCGGTCATCAGTGGGAACGTGAACAAGGCGGTCCAGAGGAGGCCGAAGCCAAACTGGCTGCCCACCTGGACATAGGTGCCGATGCCACTCGGATCGTCGTCGCTGGCCCCGGTGATAAGCCCCGGTCCAAGAACCTGGAGCCAGCCGACCGGACCCTTGCGTCTGGCCTCCTGCAGCGTGGTGCGTCCGGCCGCCGGCGTCCCGGTGTCGGCGAGGCCGTCCCGGAACGGGTCGCGCTTGACGAGTTCGTCGGGAGCCGGCTCGGGTTCGGGCTTGACGACCTTCCGGATCGGGTCCTGGTTCTGCGGCTGGGGCTCCCTAGCCAACCAGCCACCTCTCGACGAACATCGCTACCTCCAGAACGCTTGATCGGTAATGTAACAGTACCACTATCATTACCGGCTCACCATCGGGGCGCAGGTCGCATACTGGACCGGGTAACCTGCAGGCCACCGGCGCCGTTGTAACAACCGTCTGCAGGGTCTGGCCAGCTGATACCGTCACTGATAGGATGAGACTGAAATGTCACAGGGAGTGATCAAAATTGCGCTGGCGATGGCATTCGCCGCGCTCCTCCCATCGTGTTTCGGTGTCCAGGTGAACTCCCGGGCCGTCGGGCCGGTCGCGCTGGCCTACAACTTCCCGAAGCCAACCCCTACAGCCACCCCCGAGCCGGCCCCGTCGGTCACGCTAGGCCAGGCGGCAGCGAGCCAGGGGGCCGTCGAAGTTCGCGGCTTCCACGAGCCGGGGGACTGGGCCCACCGCAACTATTGCGGGGCCGGCGCGACCCAGGTGCTGCTCTCGGCCTGGATGTCCGACGTTCCGAATATCGAGACCGTCGCCCGGATGTCGAAGCTGAATCCCAACCGCGGCGAATACGGGGTCGACGCCACCAACGGGATCAACGCCTTTCTCAACCCGGTGGTCGTTCCCGCGCTCGGCCAGGCGCGCTACAAGGCTGAGCACGTCACCGTGCTCGATGAGGTCACGACCCGAATCCGCCAGGACATCGTCGACCAGCAGGCGATCATGACCTTCGGTCACGGCGTGCCGGTGATGGTCCAGACGATGACCCGGACGATGCCGGGTTGGAATCGTTGGAATGCCACCCACATGATCACGATCTTCGCCTTCGACTTCGGTCACAACGACCCGACGCTCGACACCGTGACCTATGCTGAGACTCCTTCCCCGCTGGCTGGCTACCGCGGGCCCGATTTCCAGACGATTTCGGTCAAGGCGCTCTGGGTGGCGATGCAGGCGTACCTGCGCGAGTTCCCGGCCGACCCGATGAACGTCATCAGCTAGGGTGAGGCGGGCCGGCTCGCATAATGGAGCCATGGCGCAGGCCGCTGACCGCGAGAGCGACGCGATTTCGATGGAGGCGCTGATCCGCCATCAGCTGATCCTGCTCGGCGAGGATCCATCGCGCGAGGGGCTTCGGGAGACACCCGAGCGGGTGAAGGAAAGCCTCGAGTTTTTGACCCGTGGGTATCGCATGACCGTGGAGGACGTCTTCGGCGGCGCCACCTTCACGGAGACCTACAAAGACATGATCGTGGTCAAGGACATCGAGATGTACTCGCTCTGCGAGCATCATCTGCTCCCGTTCTACGGCCGCGTGCACATTGGCTACATCCCAAGGGGCCGGCTGGTCGGCCTCAGCAAGATGCCCCGACTAGTGGAGCTGTACAGCCGGCGGCTCCAGGTCCAGGAGCGCATGACGCGCCAGATCGCGGAGTGCTTGCAGAAATACCTGGAGCCGGTCGGCGTGGGCGTCGTCATCGAGGCCGATCACCTTTGCATGAAGATGCGCGGCGTCGAGAAGCAGAACAGCCGGGTGTTCACCAGCTGCGTGCTGGGCATTTTCCAGACCGACCCGAAGACGCGCGCGGAGTTCATGGGCCTGATCAAGGGCGTTCCCAATATCTAGCTGACCCCAGTCGTGCCCCACTTCTTCGTTGGCACGTCGGGATTTTCCTACTCGGGGTGGCGAGGGTCCTTCTATCCCCGCCGGATCAAGTCGACCGAGATGCTGACCTACTACGCCCGGCAGCTGGGGACGGTCGAGGTCAACACCACCTTCTATCGCACCCAGCCCGAGGACGTTATCGCCGGCTGGGTTGCGAGCGTCCCGCCGACGTTCCGCTTTGCCGTCAAGGCGCACCGCCGCATCACGCACAACCGCAGGATGCCGAACCTGGAGGAAGCGGTTCGGGTTCTGACCGAGGAGGCTGACGCCTTTGGCGACCGGTTGGGCCCGGTCCTGTTCCAGCTCCCGCCGACCGCGCCATTCGACCCGGGTCGCATCGAGCGGATCGTGGCCCTCCTCCCAACCCGGTGGCGGGTCGCCTTTCAGTTCCGCCACCGGTCCTGGCACACGCCGGAGGTCGCGGCCCTGCTCGAGCAGTTTGGGGCGGCGCTGGTGCACGGGGACGGCGAGGCCGAGCCCGGGCTGCTCGGCCGCGGCACCTTCATCTACCTTCGCTTGCGGCGGGAGGCCTATTCGTCGCAACGCCTGACCTCCTGGGCGCGACGGATCGGCGCCTACCTGGATGGCGGCCGCGACGTCTACGTCTACTTCAAGCACGAGGCGCTGGGCCCGCAGTACGCGCAGCGGCTGGCCTCTCGTGTCGCGGGCATCCGAACATCTTTTCGGGTTGCCGCCCACCCGGCGCTATAATCGCGGCAACTCAGCAAAGGAGGCCATAACCATGGCCCGTTCCATGTGGCGAGGCGCGATCAGTTTCGGGATGGTGGCCATCCCCGTCCGGATGTATCTCGCCACCGAGGCGCACAGCGCCGTGTCGTTTCGTCAGCTGTGCCCGCACTGCCAGCTCCCGATCAAGCAGCAGCGGCACTGCCCGACCGACGACCATGTTGTCGCCTTTAACGAGGTCCTGAAAGGCTACGAGGTTTCGAAGAACCAGTTCGTCCTCATCGACGAGGAGGACCTGGACAAGCTCCCCCTGAAAACCACCCGCACGATCGACATCGTCGAGTTCGTGGAGCGCGACGAGGTCCCGATGGGTCTCTACATCAAGTCCGCCTACTACCTCGAGCCGGAAGAGGTCGGGGTCAAGCCGTTTTACCTGCTGAAGCGGGCCCTCGAAGACACGAACAAGGTGGCCGTCGCGAAGATCGCGCTTCGTGACCGCGAGCATCTGTCGTTGATCCAGGTCGAAGGCAACACCCTGCTCTGTAACACGCTGAACTGGCCGGATGAGATTCGCTCGACCGAAGAGCTGAACCTGCCGCAGAACGTGAAGATCAGCGACAAGGAAGTCAAGATGGCGACCTCCCTGATCGATAACCTCAGCGACAGCTTCCAGCCCGACCGCTACACCGACGACTACAAAGCGGCCTTCCAGCAGATCGTCGATCAGAAGATGAAGGGGCTCAAGGTGGTGGCCCCGACAGCCGCGCAGGAGCCCCGCGTGATGGACCTGATGGCCGCTCTCAAAGCATCGGTTGAGGCGACCAAGCAGGGAAAGAAGAAGCCGGCCGCAAAGCCCGCCGCCGCGCGCGCCGCCAAGGTCAAAGTCGCGGCAAAAACGTCGGCAGCCCGACGTCGCACGGCCTAGCTCCGCGTAGTACAGTCCGGTAAAGTGCCGGCGCGGTCCCAAACGGTTGAGCTCGACCTGCCCTTCGAGCGTGCCTTGCCGGATCGTTTGCGGCCGATGCTCCCGATGCCGACCGCGACCCCCTTCGATTCGCAGGACTACGCCTTCGAGGTGGCGTGGGACGGCGTTCGGGCGCTGACCTCCATCGATCGTGGGAAGGTTCGAGTCTGGGGTCGCGACCTGCGCGATCTCACCGGACGGTATCCCGAGGTCCAGGCGCTCGCGGGCCTGGCGCCGCCGGAAACCATCGTCGACGGCGAGCTGATCGTTCCCGACATCGATGGCCGCCCGGACGGCGTGGCTCTGGAGGAGCGCCAGGAGGCGGTGCGCCCGGAGGCGGTGGCCCGCGCGGCCGCCGCGCACCCGGTCACTTACATGGTGTACGACCTCCTTTACCTGCGCGGGCGGTCGTTCATGAAGGAGCCGCTGGTCCGCCGCCGGCCGCGGTTGTTCGAGTCGATCGCATCGGCGGGACGGATTTACGTCGTCGAGCCGGTTGCCGACGATGGCCTGGCCTACTTCGATGCGGCTCAGGAGCAGGGGCTGAGCGGGGTGGTCGCGAAGCGGTTCGACAGCCCCTACCGTGCCGGGCAGCGTCACCCTGACTGGTTGCTGATCGAGGCGGTACGCCGTCAGGACTTCGCCGTCATCGGCTTCATTCCTCGCGCAGGCGACCACCTGCTTGAGGCTCTGATCGTGGCGACCTACGACGGCCGGCGCTTCGAACCCGCCGGTCGGATCGTGGGCGGCTTCGACGCGGCGCTCTCCCGGCGCCTGCGCAAAGCGCTCGACACCTTCCCGAACGCCGCGGCGCCGGCGGATCCGCGCTGGTCGGACGAACGGACCTGCTGGGTCGAGCCTCGGCTGGTCGTGGCGATCAAGTTCAGTGAGTGGGATCGCCACCGGCAGCTGCGTTTCCCGATCTTCAGTGGGCTGCGGCCCGAGGTCTCACCGCAGGAATGTGTCCGCACACCGATGGTTGAACCTCGCGAACCGGTCCGGCCACGCCGCGTCGAGATCCCGCTTCCGCGCCTCCCCATCTGAGCCGGTTCGACAGCCCGTAAAGTAGGGGCGTGTCGATTGCGGACAGAGTCGTCGTGCGCCTGCGCGTCAATGGCGAGGACATGGCGGTCATGGTGCCGCCGTACAAGACGCTGCTCGAAGTCCTGCGGGAAGACCTGGGGCTGACCGGCACCAAGCATGGCTGCGAATTAGGCGAGTGTTCCACCTGCGGCGTGCTGGTCGACGGCCGGCCGTTCCTTTCCTGCCTGGCGATGCCCCTCGACCTGGAGGGTCGCGAGATCACCACCGTCGAGGGCATGGCGTCGGGTCGTGAATCGCATCCGCTTCAAGTCGCGTTTGCCGAGCTCGGCGCCGCGCAGTGTGGGTATTGCACCCCGGCGATGTTGCTCACCGCCAAGGCGCTGCTGGACCGCGACCCCCATCCGTCACGCCAAGCCATCAAGGAGGCGCTCGCCGGCGTGCTCTGCCGCTGCACCGGCTACCTCAAGATCTTCGAGGCGGTCGAGCTCGCCGCCGCACGCGCGGACAGGTGACAGCGCGAGGCATGGCTGAGCTGACTGAAGCGTTTTCGATCGTCGGCAAGCCGCTAACCAAGCCCGACGCCTTTGCCAAGGTCAGCGGGCAAACCAAGTTTGCCGATGATCTCGCATTGCCGCGGATGCTCTACGGCCGGATCCTGCGCAGCCCGCATCCGCACGCGCGCATTCTGCACGTCGACACCGCCCGGGCTCGGGCGCTGGCGGGCGTGCACGCTGTCCTCGTTGGTGAGGACCTCCCGGTCAAGTTCGGGATCCTGCCGGTGAGCCAGGACGAGGAGGCGCTGGCTCGCGAGAGAGTCCGGTACGTCGGTGACCCGATCGCGGCGGTCGCTGCCACCGACGAATGGATCGCCGACGAGGCACTGGACCTGATCGAGGTGCAGTTCCAGGAGTTGCCGCACGTCATGTCCATCGAGCAGGCCATCGCCGCTGACGGCGAGCCGATCCACGGATCGTCGAACGTGCACAAGGCGGTCGCGCTGGAGTTCGGTGACACGGAGGAGGCGATGCGCACCGCCGAGCACGTGCGGGAGGACGTCGTCTTCTTCGAAGGCAACACGCACCTGCCGATGGAGCAGCATGCCGCCGTCGCCCAGTACGCCGCGGACGGCAAGCTCACGCTCTGGACCTCGTCGCAAACCCCGCACTATGTCCACCGGGCTCTGGGCAAGGTGCTCGAGCTGCCGATGAGCCGGATCCGGGTGGTCGCGACCCCGAATGGGGGCGGCTTCGGTGGCAAGAGCGACATCTTCTCTCACGAGCTGGTGGCCGCCAAGCTGGCCATCGTCACTGGGCGCCCGGTCAAGATCACGCTGACCCGCGAGGAAGTCTTCTACGCGCACCGCGGGCGACATCCCGTGCTGATGAAGATCCGGACCGGTTTCCTAAAAGACGGGCGGATCAAGGCGATGCAGTTTCAGAGCTTCCTCGATGGCGGCGGCTACGGCAGCTACGGCGTCGCCAGCACCTACTACACCGGTGCTCTCCAGGCGACGACCTATGCCATCCCCCGCTACCGGTTCGAGGGGGTTCGCCTGTTCACCAACAAGCCCCCCTGCGGGCCCAAGCGCGGGCATGGCACGCCGCAGCCGCGTTTTGCGCTCGAAACGCACTTCGACAAAGTTGCGGAAGAGCTCGGGCTCGACCCGGTCGAGCTGCGGCTTCGAAACCTGCCCAGTCCCGACTCCAAAACCGTGAACTGGCTGCGGATTACGAGCTGCGGGCTGAAGGAGTGCATTAATAAGGTTGTCGCGGGCTCGCGCTTCCTCGACCGGCGCACGTCGATGCCGCCGGGTCGTGGCCTCGGCTTCGCCGTCAGCTCCTACTTGAGCGGCGCCGGCACCGCCATCTACTGGAACGACATGCCCCACTCAGAGGTCCAGCTCAAGCTCGATCGCAATGGCGGGGTCGCCCTCCTGTGCGGCGCGATCGACATCGGCCAGGGCTCCGATCACATCCTGGCGGCGATCGTGGCTGAGGTCCTGGGCGTGGGCCTCGAAGACATCCAGCTCACCACCGCCGACACCGACCTGACGCCCATCGACCTGGGCAGCTACTCGTCGCGGGTGACATTCATGGCGGGCAACGCGGCGAAGACGGCGGCGGAGAAAGTCCGGGACCGGCTCCTCGAGGCCGCCGGCCGAATGCTGCACTGCGACCCCGACGAGCTGGTCGCGCGCGACCGCCGGATCTTCCGGCGCAGCCGGCCCGCGGATAGCATGAGCTTCGCCCAGGCCGTGCAGCGTGCCGAAGCGGAGGCTGGCGTGGTGACGGCCACCGGCAGCTATACGCCGCCCAAGCTGAC
>VBGO01000454.1 GCA_005882525.1 Chloroflexota bacterium | reverse complement strand
GGCCGCTCGCGCTCGAGTCGGTATTAAATGACGCGCCGGGAAAGCTCACGAATCCACCGCTCATCTGGCCCGAGGAATCTGGCCAGCTGAGTGGCAGCTTGCAGCGCCCGGTAAAGGCGTTGGGCAAGGGCGACGGTTGTGGCGTGCGGCTCGTCACGGCTTGCCCCGCCGCTGGCGACTGATTCTGGCGCAGGAAGCGCGCGCCGGCGACCACCGCCAGGATGAAGACGGCGGCGGCGCCGGCGAGCATCAACTCCCGCCCCCACCCCTGCTTGACGACCTTGCCGGTCGGCCCATCCCAGCGGGGAATTGGCCCGCTCATCGCGACCCGGGAGCGATGGTAGAAATCCGTCAGCCGCTGCTCGATCGAATCCTGGTCAGCCATTTGACCCATCCTTGATCTGGGAATTCACGACGAACGGATTAGCGTCGCCCAACTGACGCCGCAGCTTGTCGAGCGATCGATGAAAACGGGTTTTGACCGTGTTCTCGCGGTTTCCGACGATCGTCCCGATCTCGGCGAAACCGAGTCCCCCATCAAACCGGAGCGAGATCACCGCGCGATCGCGCGGCTCGAGCGCGAGCAGGGCGCGGCGGACGCGAACCAGCTCGAGGTTATTCAGTGCCTGGAGCCCGGGATCGGCCGGTTCCTGGTAGGCGACGTGACGGCGCCATGCCGCACCCTGGCTGCGCCGGTGACTGATGGCAAGGTTGGTCGCCACGCGAATCAGCCAGGCCTTCTCATTGGATCCGGCCGGGAGGCGGCCGTAATGTTGCCACAGCCGGAGAAAAGCGTCATGGGTGATGTCGGCTGCGATCTCCCGGTCGAGGACGACGAAGTAGACACAGCCCATGACGGCTCGATACGTCGAGGTGTATAAGCCATCGAACCAGTCCTGTCGCTCCACGGCGCTACCCTAACCCCCACATTCGCGGACACAACGCAGCCGCCAGTCCGTGCGTTTCAAATCCGGGGCCTCTCACTGCGACATACAGCTGTCGCAGGGGCCCATGTATGATCTCGCTGAGAAACCATGGTCCGTGTGAACGAGAGTGAAGTCGAATTGAGTCGTGAGGAAATCCTCGCGCTGGTTGATGAGGGGGCGCGCCACCGCCTGGGCATCCCCGGCGAGGAGTTGCTCGAACTCTATCGCCGCGGTCAGCTGCGAGACCTTGGCGAAGTCGGAGATCTGCTCGTCCTCGCCACTCTCTTAGAGGATCAAACGGCGGCCTGACCGACCTTACCAACCTGCTTGCAACCATACGCAAGCTGTCTGCTGACTATCGAGCAGCCAGCATCCCACCCTTCCGAGACCTCGTTCAATTGTTGCTCAGCCATACCGTTCTGGATGCGCACCATCCGGGTCCCGGACTCTACCGGCCAGGCAGCCGACGAGACCGAGCCGAATTGGCAGGCCGAGGTAAGCCTCAAGATCCGTTACCGCTCAGAGACGGACGTTTTCTGAAAATCGCTGTCAGCCTTTTTGTCGCTGACACGGACGAAGGGAAAAGGGTGAAGGTATCTGACTCCGCCTACCAATACCAAGCGGACTCCGATCCAAATACGAAGAACTGGATCTTCCGATATGACTACATTCGCGATCCGACCGCCCGCTACAAAGACTCCCGGCCATATCCCTACCCCCAGGCGCACCTGCAGATAAACGCGGCCCTGTCGGTCGGGGACTTACGGCTACCAAAGGGATCGTTACAGCACGTCCACTTCCCAACGCGCCGCATGCCTCTGGAAGGGGTAATTCGACTTCTAGCGGAAGAGCAACAATTCGGCGTTCCATGTGCGGATCCGCCTGAGATCTGGCGACCTCTGTTGTCGGCATCGGTCGCCAGCAGAACGACGTTGATCGGATAATCCCCAAGCACGTCTCTCCTCCCCGGTGGCGAACCACCCATTCAACGCCCGCCGTTAAGGCGATACTAGCTGCAGGCGGCTAGCTAAACCGCCGCAGGAATTGCCGACATCAGCCACTGCTCCGACTTCGCGATGTGGCGGGCCGGGTCGGGCAGCATCGCGGCCCGCTCCGGGGAAGCGTAGTAAGCGGCGTCCACCTGTTGCCAGGTCTTCGGGCCCGCATAGCGGAGGATCCAGACGAATCGGTCCGGCTCGATTGTCCAGGCACCAACGATCTTGAATCCGTGGCGGCGCCGGAGCGGGGCGATCAGTCGCCTCCACTCCTCCAGCCAGGCATCCATCTCGCCCGGCTTGATCGTGTAGATCCGCAGTTGATCCGGCACGTCCAGCCCTACCGTTGAGGCCGGGTTAGGGCTCGGCCTCGACCTCCTCCCGGATGGCTCGAATGTAGGCG
>VBGO01000453.1 GCA_005882525.1 Chloroflexota bacterium | reverse complement strand
AGATCATTTCCATCGCTCGCGCGCGCCCCACCAGGCGGGGCAACCGCTGGGTGCCGCCGGCGCCCGGAATCAGGCCCAGGCTGGTTTCGGTTTGACCGATCGTCGAGCGGCCGTCGTCGACCATCAGCCGGTAATCGCAGGCGAGCGCCAGCTCGCAGCCACCTCCCAGGGCATGCCCGTTGATGGCCGCGATCAGCGGCTTGGGGAAGTGCTCGATTTCGGTGAACGCCGCCTGGCTGCGCCGGGACATCTGCGCGACCCGTTCCAGGGTCGCGGGGTTTTCCCGATCGAAACCGCCGTCGCCACCCATGGCCTTGATGTCCGCCCCAGCCATGAAGTAGCGGTCGATCGCGCTCGTCAGGACCACCACGCGGGTCGGGTCATGATCTTTCAACTGGTTGAGCGTCTCGAGCAACTCTTCCTGGAGCTCGGGGACAAGCGCGTTGACCGGCGGGCGGTTCAGCCGGATGGTGGTCACGAAATGGTCGGTCGAGACTTCCAGCAGTTTGGCCATCAGAAGGTGAAGAGGTCCATGCCGCCCGTCACCGGCAGGGCCACGCCGGTGATGTAGCCGGCGGCCGGCGAGCACAGGAACGTGATGGCATTGGCGATGTCTTCGGGCTCCCCCGGCCGGCGCAGCGCGATGCGCTTGATCATCCGCTCGTTCATGTCGGGCCGTCCCATCTTGAACGCCTCGGTCGCGATCACGCCGGGGACGATGGCGTTGCAGGTGATGTTGTAGCGCGCACCCTCGAGCGCCAGCGTCCGGGCGAGACCAACCAGTCCAGCTTTCGTCGTGGCATAGCTCGCCTGGCCAAAGCCTCCGAGCGCGCCCGCGATCGACGACATCATGATGATCCGGCCCCAGTTGCGTTGCTTCATGTGCGGCCAGACGGCCTTCGAGCAGTTGAACGCACCCGTCAGATTGACTTTGAGGTCACGGTCCCAGAGGGCATCCACCTGGTTATCGACGGTCGCCATGTGGTCGAGCGTCCCGGCATTGTTGACGAGAATGTCCAGGCTGCCGAACTCCTGGACGACCTGGTCGACCACGGCTTTGACTTGCTCGCGGTTCGTGACGTCCATCTTCAGCGCGACCGATCGCCGGCCCATTTCGCGAATTTCGTTCGACGTCTTCTCTGAGTAGACGCTCTTTTGCGACGCCATGACCTGGGAGAGCGCGCTCCCCGAGGCCTCGGCCGTTTTTTCGAGCTCCGGATCGCTTTCGATCAGGATGTCGGTCACGATCACGTCGGCGCCGGCGCGAGCCAGGGCCAGGCAATCGGCTCGACCGAGGCCACGCGATCCGCCCGTCACCAGGGCGACCTTCCCCTTGAGGTCGATCATGATTAGCTCGCCTTCCGGATCTGCGGCTTCGGCTGTTCCCGTGTCAGTGGGCGACGGTCGCCGGAGATCGCGCGCGAAATGACCAGCCGCTGAATTTCAGACGTGCCTTCCCAGATCTGGTAGATCTTGGCGTCGCGCATCCATTTTTCGACCGGGTACTCGCGGATATATCCGTAGCCACCCAGGACCTGGACGGCATCGAGGGTGACCTGCATCGCCATGTCCGCCGAAAACGCCTTGGCCATGCTCCCTTCCGCACGCTTGAACAGCATGTCGTTCTGCGCCATCCAGCCGGCGCGCCAGGTGAGCAGGCGGGCGGCGTCGATATTCATCGCCATCTCAGCGAGCTTGAAGCCGATGCCCTCGTGTTTGATGATCGGCTTGCCGAAGGCGACCCGCTGCTGGGCGTAATCGAGCGCGAACTCAAACGCGGCGCGGGCGATGCCGATCGAGCCGGCGGCGACGGCGGGCCGCGAGTGCTCGAGCATCAGCAGGGCGCCCAGCGCGCCGGGACCCGCATCCGGGTCGCCGGGCTCGCCGCCGAGCCGATTCCCGGTGGGGACGAAGCAGTCCTGCAGGATGACCTGCGCCGTGTGCGAGGCGCGGACGCCGAGCTTTTTTTCTTTGCGGCCCATGCTCAGGCCTTTGTTGCCCTTCTCGACGACGAAGGCGGCGATGCCCGCGGCGCCCGCCTGGGGATCGGTGTTGGCAAAGATCACGTGCAGGTCCGCAATGCCGCCGTTGGTGATGAACTGCTTCGCACCATTGATCAGGTAGCCGCCGTCGACCTTCTTCGCGCTTGTTTGGATCGCCATCGCGTCCGATCCGGTGCTCGGTTCGGTCAGGCCCATGGCGCCGACGACGGGATTGCTCGCGTTGCAGAACTCGCCGATCCATTTCTTCTTCTGGGCCTCGTTGCCCATCGCCAGGATGGCCGCGGCGGCCAGCCCGGTGCCCGTGATCGCCACCGCGATTCCGGCGCAACCCCAGTGAAGTTCTTCGGCGATCAACATGTTGGAGATGACGTCGAGGCCGCCACCGCCGTAGACCTCCGGCATCACCGCGACCGGCGTGAGCCCCACCTCGTGGGCCTTTTTGAGCACCGGCCAGGGAAATTCCTCGGTCTCGTCGTAGTGCGGGGCCACTGGCCGGATCTCCTTTTCCGCGAACTCGTGGGCCAGTGCCTTGATCTCTTCTTGCTCCGGGGTCAGGGTGAAGTCAAGCGGCATGAGTTTCGCTCCTTTGTGGCGGGAATTCCGCCTCGGCCACACCTTTGTTGAAGACTTTTTCGCCGCGCTGGTTGGTGACGACCAGGTTGATCACGACGCGCCGGCTGTCGTCCTGCTTGGATGCCACGCTGCCGGAGCAGGTCAGCTCATCGCCCGGCAGGACCATGCCGGCAAAGCGACCCTGCAGCCGCTTCAGCCACGACCGGTCGCCCAACCAGTCGGTGACCAGCTGGTTGGCGAAGGCCATCGTCAGCATCCCGTGCGCAATGACGCCGGGCAGGCCAGCCGAGCGCGCGAAGGCTTCGTCCAGGTGGATCGGGTTGCGGTCGCCGGACGCCTCCGCGTATCGACGGATCTGCTCAACGGTCACCTGCTTGGTGAGCGCGGGCAATGTCTGCCCGACCACGATCTTCTCGAAGGCCGGTGCCGTCATCGTGGTCATGGCCTGCGGATGATGAACAGGGCGGTTCCGTCCGACACCGGACGCTCCTGCGCATCCCTCGCGGTCAGCTCGAACGTGACCAGGTCCATGTCGCTGCGATTGTTGATCGCCGTCAGCCGCCCGGTCGTGGTGATGCGATCCCCCGGCCGGACGGGGCGCTGAAATCTGAAACGCTGCTCGCCGTGGACCAGGTGCGCGACATCCAGCGCCACCTCCTGGTCGGTCCAGAGCTGCCAGTAGGCATCGAAGCCGTAGACCATGGCGTAGGTCGGTGGCGCCATCAGGTCGCCAATGCCGGCCTCGTCGCCGACCGCCGCCATGTAGTCGCGGATCGATTGCTCCGTGACCTCGTAGGGGGCGGTCTCGTAGCTGCGGCCCACCCAGCGTGGATC
>VBGO01000452.1 GCA_005882525.1 Chloroflexota bacterium | reverse complement strand
GCGATATTCATCCAGTCCTCGGTCGATGCGATCATCGTGGTGTTCGGGTTCTGCGCGGCCCCGGGCGTAATGGTCGGCGCGCCGTCGGCGATCTTCAGCGTCCAGGATTCGCCGCTCAGGTCGAACTGATAGGTGGCGTTGAGTCCGGCCGCCTTGTCGGCCTTTGACTTGATCCGGTTCTCGATCTCGGAAAAGACTTCTTTCGCGTCAGGCATGTGAGCCTCCTTGATGGATTGGGATTGATGCCGCGCCCTTCAGAAACAGGCCGGCACACGCCTGGGCAAGCGCGCCGGCACCCATCGTC
>VBGO01000007.1 GCA_005882525.1 Chloroflexota bacterium | reverse complement strand
GGAATGGTCTCGACGACGTAGCCGGACAGCTCCGACTCAATGAGCCGGTGGTCGATGTCGACCACGCGCAACACGGTCTTCAAGTTGACCGAATCGCCTAGCACCAGCGTCACGTGCTGGTCGCCGCACCATCGGCGCTTCGATTCCAACCTGCGTCAGCCCGCCGCGGTCGCCGCCCAGTCCGCGGGGGCGCGCACCACGATGCCGGCCTCCTCGATGCCGGCGCGAAGGCCACCGGCAAAGCTCAGCGTGTCCGCGGAGTCGCCGTGAAAGCAAACGCTGTTCGCCGTCCAATCGATCAAGCGACCGGACTTCGTCCGCAGCTTGCCGGTGGTAAGCGCCATCA
>VBGO01000006.1 GCA_005882525.1 Chloroflexota bacterium | reverse complement strand
TGCACATCGCCGAGAAGGCGCCGACCTGGTACAGCACGTAGTTAGTGATGTCGCGTGAGCTCACGGTCATGTAACGGCGGCCGAAACCAAGCAGATCTGGGAAGCCCGGATGCGCGCCAACGCGGACTCCGTGCGCCTTGGCGAGCTCGACGGTGCTGCGCATGATGCTGGGGTCGCCGCCGTGGAAGCCGCAGCCGACGCTCGCCGAGGCGATGAACGGGATCACCTCCTCGTCCTTGCCGACCTTGAAGTTGCCGTAGCTCTCGCCGAGATCGCAGCTGAGGTCGACGACCTCCATTCTTCTATCAACGCCTCCTTCTTACCCGCGCTATGCCGCGCGCTGGAACGCCAGCAGCGACCTGGTGATGGAATCGGCGCTCAGGTCTTGCGCGATCACGACGAGCCTCGCCGGGACGGCAGGCGAATCGATGTGCTCGGGCGGGTAGAGCGCGTGCTGCACAGCGTTGATGGCGATCGAGCCGAGGCCGGCGGCCGGCACGACGCCTTTGATGCGCAGGAGCCCAAGCCCGTGCGCGTGCACGAGCAGGCTCAGCCAGACGCCGAAGGCGACCCAGTCGAGAGGCTGGTCGAACTTGATCGAGGCGCTGGTGACGTTTCCGGTGTGCGCGCCAGCCTCGGGCAGTGCGACCCGCTCGTGGCGGCCGGACGCGCTCAGCAGATCGGCCCAAGGTTCGGGTGCGGGCGTCACAACGCTCACGCCCAACCCCGCCAGCTTCGCTTCGAGCGCCTTCACCTGCGCCGGCTCGGCGAGGTCTGTCTTGCTGACGACGATGCGGTCGGCGCTCAGGGCCTGGCGCCGCGCCTCTGGGTGAAGCGCGAGCTGCTCCTCGCCGTCCAGCGCATCGACCACCGTCACCACCGCCCCGAGCTTGAAGTGGTGACGAAGCACCGGGTCGAGCGTGATGGCGGTGACGATAGGCAGCGGATCGGCGAGGCCGCTCGTCTCGATCACCACATGCCGCAGGGCTCCAAGCCGGCCGCGCTCGTGAGCGTCGAGGATCTGGCGAAGAGCGATGAGCACCTCCTCCCGCCGCTCGCAGCATGCGCAGCCGCGGCTGACCGTGACGACCCAAACACACGCACCTCCGATCAGCTCCTGGTCGACGCCCGCATCGGCGAACTCATTTACCACCACCGCCACGTCAGGCCTGCCGTCACCGAGTGCGCGCCTAAGCAGTGTCGTCTTCCCCGATCCGAGGAAGCCAGTGATCACGGTCAGCCGCAAGCGCTCACGGTGGGTCATCGATCTGCACTGCTGCCTTCCAGCGTCGCCAACAGACGCTCATCCAGCGGGTCTACTGGTACGTGCGCCAGCCGGTCCGCCGCGGTCCACAGCTCGTCGAGGTCGCGCACGACCTCCTGCGCGCCTTTGCGGTCGCCAACGACGTACCGCGTGCCGCTTAGGTCCTCGTGCATCGAAAGCTGGTAGGGGGCGAGTACTCGGTTCAGGATGCGCGCGCGCTTGAACCGCGCCTGGCGGCGCTGCGCCTCGTCGCTCGAGCCCGCGCTGCACGGCCCCAGCGTGCGCTCGGCCCAATGCACCTCACCCACCAGGTCGCCGCAGAGAACGCACACAGGCGAGCCTCAGCGCTTCTTGGCCAGCGGCTGGCGCTTGCGGAAGTCGTCGGCGATCTGCTCCATGGTGTGCCATCGCACTCCATCGTGCCGGTTGATGTAGTCGATCAGCCGCTCGAGCATGAGCAGCACCTGTGGCCGCCCGCTGACGTCAGGATGGATGGTGAGCGCGTACGCCGCATAGTCCATCTCGCGGTACACCCAGTCGAACTGGTCGCGCCACATCTCTTCGATGTCGCGGGGGTTGACGAAGCCGTGGCTGTTCGGTGACTTCTTGATGAACATCATCGGTGGCAGGTCGTCGAGGTACCAGTTGGCGCCGATCTCCACGAGGTCGATCTCCTGACCGCGAACCAGCGGCTTCATCCAGGTAGCCGCTTCCTGGCTGTAGTCGATCTTCGTCCACGTGTCGCCGACCCTCGAGTAGAACGGCGTGAAGTCGTTGTACGCCTGGCTGTGGTCGTAGCGGAAGCCGTATTTCAGCAGCAGCTGAGCGGTGACCGCCGACATCTCCCACCACGGGGCCACGTAGCCGCGCGGTTTCTTGCCGGACAGTCGCCCGATCACCTCAACGCACCGGGCGAGGACGTCCTCTTCCTGCTTCGGCGTCATCGAGATCGGGTTCTCGTGGGAGTAGCCGTGCGCCCCGATCTCGTGCCCCGCATCCGCCACCATCTTCGTCTGCTCCGGAAACGTCTCGATCGAGTGCCCGGGGATGAACCAGCTGGTCTTGAGCCCAAGCTTGTCGAAGAGCTTCAGCAGGCGCGGAGTGCCGACCTCGCCCGAGAACATGCCGCGCTGAATGTCGGACGGCGAATCCTCGCCACCGTACGAACCGAGCCAGCCGGCCACGGCGTCGACGTCGACGCCGACCGAGCACAGAATCTCCTTGGTCATCCCTGAACCTCCGATGCAGTCTCGACCGCATCCACAATCCGGCGGCCGGCTTTGAGTCCGTTGCCCGTGAGCACCACCACGACCCGTGAGGCTTCGCGCGGGATCTCATTGCGCAAACGCAACAACTCGAGACCCGCGACGCCGACGGCTGCCGTCGGCTCAACGTAGAAGCCGAGGCGCAGAAGCCTGACGAGTGCGCGGCGGATCTCCCCCTCGGACACCGATACAGCCGCGCCCCCTGAAGCGCGAAGCGCGGCGAGGACGTCGCGGCCACGTAGCGGGAGCCTCGTCGCGATGCCCTCGGCGATGGTTCCGCCAGGCTCCGCAACTGGCGCCGGCTCGTCGATGTGGTCCGCCCACGCGCGGGCCACCGAACTGTATGCCTCGGATTGCACCGCCAAAATCCTCGGCACGTGGCTGACCGCGCCGCCCATCGAGAGCGACATGAAGGCACGGTGGACGCCGAGCACGAGGCTGCCGTGGCCGCACGGTACGATCACCGCGTCGGGCGCGCGCCGGCCGCACTGCTCCCAGATCTCGAAACCCAGACTCGATACGCCCGCGTGAAAGTCGGGGTGCCAATTGTGGCTGGCGTAGAAGCGCGTTTCCGCGGCCTCGAGCGCCGCCCACGCGACCGCAGCGCGGTCACCGTCGATCGGCCGCAGTGTCGCCCGTAGGCCTCGATCTGGGCGAGCTTGTCGGGCGAGTTGCCGGCCGGGACGAAGACCTCGCAGCTGATGCCCGCCGCGGCCGAGTACGCGGCGATCGATGCGCCCGCATTGCCGGACGAGTCCTCGAGCGCTTGCCTGACGCCGAGGTGGCGGAGGCGCGAAACGAGGACGGCGCCGCCGCGGTCCTTGTAGCTGCCGCTCGGGAACAGGTAGTCGACCTTCAGCATCGCGGCCAGAGGCTCGCTCTCCACCAGGGGCGTCATCACTTCGCCCAGGCGCACTCGCTCCGAGGCGGGTAGCGGTGGCAGAGCGCGGGCGTACCGCCACAGCCCCGTCTCTTGGTCGTCAACGTCGCGCGCCGAGAAGGTTACTGCCGGCCAGCCCTCGAGCAAACCTTCGCAATTCGAGCAGTGCCAGATCGCGGTTTCAGCGCTGTCCTGCGTGCCGCAGCGCGAGCAGACGTAGACGGGATCAAGCCCGGATTCCACCCCGGCCGTTTCCATCAGTCGCTGCCCGCGAGCCATCGGCCTCCGTCGATCACCAGCACGTGCCCGGTCACGTACCCCGCCTCTTCGCTCGCGAGATACCTATATGCGTAGGCGACGTCGTCGGCGGTGCCCACCCGTCCAACCGGCACCAGCCCGGCCTGAGCGGCGACGCCGCCGGGACCGAGCGAGTTCACCGGGTCCAGCGACTGCGGCGACTCGACCACACCGGGCGCGACGGCATTGACCGTGATCCCGGCCGGTCCAAGCTCCACCGAGAGCGAGTTCACCAGACCCACGATTGCCGCCTTGCTCGCCGCGTACGACGTGTGCTGCACCCAGGCCTGCAGTGGACCCGACACGGAGGTGGTCGTCAGCAGCCTTCCGAAATGCCGGCCCCGCATGTGTGGGATCGCGGCGCGGAAGCAGCGCCAGACCCCGTTCAGATTGACGTCGAGGATGAGCTCCCATTGGTCGTCGCTCACGTCCTCCGGCCTCGGCTCGATGCGGGCAATGCCCGCGTTGGCAACAACGATGTCGAGACGTCCAAGCGTGTCGACCGCACTCTGCACGATCCGCTCGACGTCGACATGCGACCGGACGTCGACCTCCTCGACCACCACTCGCGCGCCCGCGGTCTCGACATCGCGACGAACGGGTTCGATGTCGTGGCCGTCAGGCGGATACCACGCAAGCGCCAGATCTGCGCCTGCCTCTGCAAAGATGCGCGCGGTCGCCGCGCCGATCCCTGAAGCGGCTCCGGTGATGAGAGCGACCCGACCGGCCAGGGAGTAGGCAGGCTTGGTTTGACGCACCATCAAAACATCACATCCCCGCCGTTGGGCCCGAGCACCTGGCCGACGTAGTAGCTCGAATCGTCAGAGGCGAGGAAGATGGCGGTCGGCACCACCTCCGCGACCTCGCCGAAGCGGCCGATCGGGAGCTCCGCGAGCTTGGCGCGCTTCCAGTCCTCGCTCTCGCCCGCGAGCATGTCGGTGTTGATCGGACCTGGTGCGATCGCGTTGACGAGCACATTGCTGCGCGCGACCTCGCGTGCCAGCGCGCGCGTGAAGCCGATCACCCCCGCCTTGCTCGCGCTGTAGTGGACCATGGTCCGGCCGCCGATCTGTCCGAGCTGCGAAGCCATGTTGATGATCCGCCCACCGCCATGCTCAAGCATGTGCGGAAGCAGGAATCGCGTGCACAGGAACACGCCGCGCAGATTGGTGCCCAGGACGCGATCCCAGTCCGCGACATCGAGCTCCGCCAGCAGCGACTCGTGCACGATGCCGGCGTTGTTGACGAGCACGTCGACGCCACCGAATTCGGCCAGCACGCGAGCGACCGCCGTCTTGACCTCCGCCTCGTTGGAAACGTCGGCCCGAACGTAGAGGCCGCGCTGGCCGTGCTTCGAGATCTCGTCGAGCACCGATGCAGTCTCGGATTCGGCTTCCAGGTCGAAGACGCAGACGTCCGCTCCCTCGGCGGCGAACCCGAGCGCGATGCCCCTGCCGATGCCGCGCAGGCCGCCGGTGACGATGGCGCGGCGGCCGGCCAGCCTGCCGCTCATCCTTGCGCCTCGACGATGAGGTGGCCGGTGTGCGTCATCCCCTCGTCGAACGCACGCGCGATCGCGTCTCGGCCCGCGCCTGCCATCAGCAAGAGCTGGAGCAGTATGCGAGCGTGAAGCGCGTCATATGCGCCGGCGAAGATGAGGCCCTGCGCGAGCAGGTCCATCTCGCCTCCGGGGTACGCGTATGTCGAGCGCAGCATCTCCCCGCCGAACGTTCGCGTCGCGATCACGACGGGCACCCGTTCGCTCAGCGATCGCAGGCGCGACACGAGTCTCCGTGGAACGTGTCCTCCGCCGAATGCGGCGACGACTGCGCCCTGGTACGAATTGAGCGCCTCGCTCGACAGGAGGTCACCTTCGTCGTCGAGAGTCACCGGCACGAGGGCGACCTTCACGGTGGGCCGCGAGCGCGGGAGTCTGATCGTCAGCCTGCCGGGCGGGCGGACGAGGATCCGCACGCGGTTCTCCACCACCTGGCCCAGTGGCCCCGTCAGCGGCGAGCCGAAGGTCGCCGTCGACGTGGCGTGGCGCTTGCGGACGAAGCGCGCTGCGTGGACCTCATCGTTGAGAACCACCAGCGCGCCCAGCCCTCGCGCGGCTTCGCTGGCGGCGACCGCGACCGCCGCCATGACGTTGGCAGGCCCGTCGGCGCCGGGCAGGCTCGCGTTGCGCATAGCGCCAGTGACCACGATCGGGGCGTCGCTGTCAACGAGGAGGTCAATCACAAAGGCCACCTCCTCCAGCGTGTCTGTACCCTGCGTCACCACGACCCCGCGTACGCCTTTGGCAATCGACTGCGCGATCTCGTCCGCAAGCGCGAAGACGTCGGCCATGGTCAGGTCGCCCGACGGCACCTGCCGCAGCGAGTGGACATGGACCGACGCGATGTTGGCCAGAGCGGGCACGGCGCCGATGAGGTCCTCGCCCGTGAGGCCAACGTCGGCACCCGCGCCGCCGGGCTTCGAGACGCTCGCGATCGTCCCGCCGAGGGCGAAGAGGTCGATCCTCGGGGGCCCGCTTCGGAACTCTTCGCCGGCCGCTATCGGACCTCGGACTGGAGCGACTTCGATGGACATGCGCCCTGAGCTTTCACGTGACGTCCGCCGGCTCGGCCGCGATCGACTTGCTGTGCCAGAAGTCGGACCTGCTGGTGACCGCTGCCGCCACGAACGCCGCCGGAATCCCGATCAGGATGAAGATCAGGGTCGGGATCAGGATGTTGCTCGGCGCCGCGATCAATCCGGCGATCACACAATAGATAAGGAAGAGGGCGCCGATCGCCGGCAGGATGCCCGCGTACAGCAGCTGCGACGATGACTTGCCCAGCGTGCGCCGGTAGTACCAGATGCACGCGAGCGCGACCACGATGTAAAGCATCGCGTAGAGGTAGCCCGCGGTCGCCGTGACCGCCGCCAGCACGCCGGCGATGGCGGAGTTGGCAAGATAGAAAATGAGCAGGACCATCGGGATGGCGGCGGCGAAGACTAGGCCGAACCATGGGGTGAGCGACTTCGCGAGCTTCGCGAAGGGAGAAGGAAGGACGCCTTCTCGCGCCATCCCGAAGGCGACGCGACTCCAAGCGTTGAGCTGCGCCTGCACCACTGCGATTAGCGACGAAAGCACGGCCAGGCTCACGACAGCGTCCCACGGGTGCGGAACGACCTGGCCGGCGGCGAATGCGAGAATGTTGCTCGAGTGGCCGACCAGGTCTTTGCTCGAGGCCACGCCCTGCACGCCCCAGATCAAGAAGACGAACCAGACCGTGCAGAAGATCACGCAGATGATGGCCGACCGCCCTGGGTCACGATGGGCCTGGCGCTGTTCCTCACCTAGGTAGACCGCCGCCTCCCAACCGCCGAACATGAAGACGGTGATAACGATTCCGGAGACAATGCCGCTCAGCCCGGTCGGCGACGCCGTCGGCGAGAACCACGAAAGCGACGGCGTGGTCGCTCCCGAGGAGTGAGTGAAATCCACCCAGTAGATGATCAGGGCGAAGATCAGCATGATCCCGTACTCGACCCACAGGATGTAGGCCTGGAAGCGGATGGCCGCGCGAATGCCGATGATCGCCACCCCGCAGACGATGGCCATGATGATCAAGGACGTCAGGTATTCAAGGATTGGGTTGGCCGCCGCATCGGCGGAGAAGATGCCGAGCAGGTACGGACCCATCAGGGAGATGTTGGCGATATTGGAAACGGTGGATTCGAGAATAAGCAGGATGCCGGCCGCGAATCCGAGCACCGGCGTAACCGCCTTCGCGATCCACATGACCTGCGCAGCCGGCGTCGGCTGCCACAGGTTCAGGTGGTGATAGGCGAAGGCGATGCAGAGCATCGCGATTCCTACGACGATTACCAGGAATGGAGTAGCCAGTCCGGAGACTGCGATGATCGAGCCGAGGGTAAGGGCCACGGCGGCCGATGGAGCGACGTTCGTTACTGCGGCGATGAAGTCTCCCCCCAGGCCAACCGAACCCTCTCTGAGGTGAGGTCGATCGGCGGGCACCTGCACTCTGCCACCTGCCTGGGCCATGCTCCCCTCCTTGACAAAGGCCGCGCAGATTTCGCGGCACTAGCCGACTGTCGACAGTATCCTGAACGCCTGCGGCCATGTCAAGGAACGCCGAGGTAGCTTCGCGAGCTAGGCAGGCGAGGGGTCAGCGCGAGGCAGCCGACGCCCGGCTGCCTCGGATCGACCGGCGACGCCTCGGCGATTTGGCATACGAGGAAGTTAGGAAGCGGATCGTCAGCGGCGACTTTCCTATGGGGTCGCGGCTGAACGAGGTGAGGCTGGCGAACGACCTTGGCGTGAGCCGCGCTCCCGTCCGTGAGGCGCTCAGGCGACTATCCGAGGAGGGTCTGGTTGTCGAGCGGCCGCACCTGGGGGCGGTCGTCCGGGAGCTGGATGCTTCGTCTCTGATCGATCTTTACAACGTCCGCGCCGCGCTCGAGCGACTGGCGATCAGGCTCGCGACCAGGCAGCGAATGGACACGAAGCCGCTTCGTGCGCTGATTCGCCGGATGTCGGCGGCTGCGGCATCGGCCGACTACGCCCTCGTTGCGCGCTACGAGCTCGACTTCCACTCAGTCATCACGAACAACTCGGGCAATGCGCTGCTGATTGGAATCTTCCACGCGCTGGAGGGCCAAGTCCTTATGGGACTGGCGCTGGATGATTCGGGTTATCCGGACCTGGAGGAGGTCGCTCGCGAGCACCAGCCGTTGGTCGACGTGATCGAGTCGGGTGACGAGCACGCGGCGGCCGAGATGATGCAGGCGCACGTGCTGTCAACGGTCGGGAATTTGATCGCACGTTTAGGCGGATCGCCAGGAGGCCTCATACCTGCAAAGGATTAGCTGGCTGGCCCGATTTTGCCGAGCCTTCGGGGCGACTAGAACCAGCTGTTGATGCAACTGGTTATCGCAATCTCCGGTACGCCCCTCGCCCGTACCAAATTAGAAATGAGGGCGCGCGCGAGCGACAGCACAGAACTTCCCGGCTGAACGGAGCTCAAACAAACCTTGCGGTTCTGCACCGCATGTTGCCGCGGGAACTCGGCGCTCAGGCGGTCTCGCGAGTTCCGATTATGCAAACGGCGTGTCACGTGAACGCCGTTGTCGCTGTGACGTTGCGGTACGGTTGCCGTAAGGCGTCAAGCATTGATTGACAGTGCGCCACATTTTGAGTTCAAAAATTGGCTCCGGGACAGGGACTCGAACCCTGAACCTTGCGGTTAACAGATCGCCGCGGCCCGTTCCAAAATGGGGACCTGAAGTCGCTGAGTACCGCAGCGCGCCGCCCGATGGCATGGTTGCTGCTGGCGTTGCTGTACAAATCTCGCGATCGACCCTCCGACCCAAAGGTGCCTGGCACCATCAAATTTCGGCGCTGGCCGACGGCTTGGAAGGTTGGCCCTGTGTCTCGAACGGGTGACAGCCAATGGATCAACGTAGAACCGGCTTGGTGATCAGCGTCCGTGTGCATCCGCGAGCATCGCAAGTCAGGTCCTCATGGAACAACAGCGTGCTGGAAGTATGGGTAAGCGCACCTCCAGTCGGAGGCGCCGCAAACAAGGCGGTCGTCGCTGCCGTCGCAAAGCATTTCAACGTGGCGGAGTCGAGGGTCAGGATTCGCTCGGGCGGGCGCAGCCGCACAAAGCTCGTCGACGTTGATCGATAGGAAAAATGGATGTTGTCGTACACCCCCCAAGCGGTGACGAGCGGACTCCCCCTTCAGGGACAGTGTGAACTCTCGACCCCCCGAACG
>VBGO01000451.1:1337-1614 GCA_005882525.1 Chloroflexota bacterium | reverse complement strand
CCATCGATCAGACCACCCTCGACCAATCGCCGCACCACCAGCGGAATGCCGCCGGCGTCGTGCAGGTCCTTGGCCACATACTCGCCACCCGGCTTGAGGCTGGCCACGACCGGTGTACGTGCCGCCACCCGATCGAAATCGTCGATCGTAAGCGGCACGCCGGCCTCGCGGGCGATCGCCAGGAGGTGCAGCACGCCGTTCGTCGAACCGCCGGTCGCCGCCACCGAAGCGATCGCGTTCTCGAGCGCCGCCCGGGTGATGATCTGGCGCGGCCGGA
>VBGO01000451.1:0-1234 GCA_005882525.1 Chloroflexota bacterium | reverse complement strand
GCTCCGGGGCAGGCGTTCTCTTCGACCTCGCGCAGCTCGGCGTGGGTGATCTTGCCCGCCGACACGGCGCCGACGGCTTCGAAGACGTCCTGGAGTGTGATGTCGCGATCGCGATAGCGACCCGGACCAATCGTGCCGCTATAAAGCGCCAGCCCGGGCAGGTCCAGCCGCGCGAGCGCCATCACCGCGGCCGGGATCGTCTTGTCGCAGCCGACGATCAGCACCAGCCCGTCGAAGAGGTGGCCACGCGCGACCAGCTCGATCGAATCAGCGATCACCTCGCGGCTCACCAGTGACGCCTTCATGCCCTCGGTGCCCATCGACACCCCGTCGGAGACCGCGATCGTGTTGAACTCCATCGGCGTACCGCCCGCCGCCCGGATGCCGGCTTTCACCTTTTCGCCCAGGCGCCGGTGGTTGTAGTTGCAGGGCATCGTTTCGATCCAGCTGTGGCCGACCCCGATGATGGGCTTGCGCAGGTCCTCGCGCGTGAACCCGATCGCCCGCAGCATCGCGCGGGCGCCCGCGCGGTCGTCGCCCTCGGTCAGCCGCGCGCTGTGCCGCTTCAGCGGGGACGCGCCGTTGGGTTCGGCCATTCGGTGAACTCCCTCCTCGAGGACCGATTGTATCCTTGCGAAACCATGAGCGCGACGACGACCGAGGCGATCCTTCCCGAGGCCGGCCTTCGCGCCGAAATCCGGCTGCTGGGCCAGCTGCTGGGTGAAACGCTGCGCGAGCACGAAGGCGAGGCGCTCTATGAGCTCGAAGAGTCGATCCGGCTGCGCACCAAGGAGCTTCGCCAGCGGTACGAGGCCGTTGAGGAGGCCGCCCTCGTCGCCGAACTCGGCCGCATTCCGCTCGAGGACGCGGCCCGGTTAGTTCGGGCCTTCGCCACCTATTTCCAGCTGATCAACCTGGCCGAGCTGGAGCGGCAGGCGCGAGCCGTTGCCGAGGATGACGATCCAGGCGGCGACCTCAACCGGTCGGTGGCGCTACTGGCGCAGCACCACATCCCTCAAGCGCGGCTGGCCGCCGTCCTCGACCGGCTCGAGGTTCGGCCGGTATTGACCGCGCACCCAACGGAAGCGGTTCGGCGCAGCATCCTCGACCACCAGGACCGGATCGGCCAGCAGCTGGCGCTGCTTCGGGCGCCGCTGGCCGCGCGCGAGCGCGATCGGGTCCGCCAGCGAATGGCGACGCACGTGGAGGTTCTCTGGCACACCGACGAGGTGCG
>VBGO01000450.1 GCA_005882525.1 Chloroflexota bacterium | reverse complement strand
CGCGATGAGCACGAGCTGGAGGCCTACGCCGACACGCTTTCCGCAGGGACCCGGGATGAACCCTACCGCCGCAAGCTCTCATTCATCTGGAGCCGGCTGGGTGCCACCCTGGACGGGGAATCGACCGCCTATGCGTCGGCAGACGACCTGGTCGCCGACCTCGATGTTCTCGACGCGAGTCTTCGCCGCCACCGCGGCGGCGCGATTGCGGATGGCGACCTGCTCCGTCTGCGCCGCCAGGTGCGGGTGTTTGGCTTCATCGGCGCCCGGCTCGACGTCCGGCAGCACCGTGCCGTCATCAAATCCGCCGCGGCGGAAGTCTTCGCTCGTCTGGGTGCCACCCACGATCAGCGCCGGATGGCCACGCTCAGGCCGCCACCGATTTCGCTTGACGCCGCCCGCTGGTCGACGGAGACCGGCAACCTGCTGTCCACGCTGTCCGCCATGGCGGAGTCGCAGCGATCCGCACCGGGCTCCGCCGGGACCTTTATCGTCAGCATGACGGAAACCGCGGACGACGTCCTCGATGCGCTCTTCCTGGCCGGGGTCGCCGGCCTGCACCAGCTCGAGGCCGATCGACCCCGGAGCGAGGTCGATATCGTCCCTCTTTTCGAGCGGCTCGATGCGCTGCAGCAGGCCCCTACGGCCATCGACGCCCTCCTGAGCGATCCGGTCTACGTCCGGCAGCTTGACGGGCGAGGCGGCGTGCAGGAAGTGATGCTTGGCCACTCGGACAGCAATAAGGAGGTCGGCTACCTGTGCG
>VBGO01000449.1 GCA_005882525.1 Chloroflexota bacterium | reverse complement strand
AGTGCAACCGCAAGCACTGGTGGACGTAGTCATCATCGAATTCGTGGTCGAAGGGCGGACGGGGTCCAACGAGGCTCATTTCGCCCGTCAAAATGTTGATCAGCTGGGGGAGCTCATCGAGGCTACATCGCCGAAGCAAGCGACCAACCCTCGTCACCCGTGGGTCAGACCGAATCTTGAAGAGTGGCGGCTTCACCTCGTTGAATGCCAGGAGCGCGCTGCGCAACAGCTCGGCGTCGGCCACCATGGAGCGAAACTTGTAAATCCGAAAGCGCCGGCCATCGCGTCCCATGCGCTGCTGGCGGAAGAAGACCGGGCCGGGCGAGTCCAGCTTGATCGACATCGCGATCACGGCAAACAGCGGCGCCGCCAAAACCAGCAGGATGACCGAGCCCACAACGTCGATGCCTCGTTTTGCCGCGGCGCCGATGCCTCGCGGGCCATCGGGCGGTGGGGAGAAGACCAGGCCGCCCATCGGCGGCCCGAGTTCGACCACGTCCTGCGCGGAGAGGTCTGGCGGCGCCGGCGCAGCAAGCACGGGCTGGGTATCGGTTACCGCCATGAGGACCGACTCTAGGAAGAGGGAGTATCGTTCCGGACACGAACTCCGGGGAGCCGGATAACAGTGTTGTTACAGGTGCGCGGGGCGGTCGAAGAAGGCCCTTAGGCCGGCAGAAGCGAGGCCGACAGATCCGAGCGGGCCGCCACCGGCTGGGGCGTGATCGGATCTCTTGGGACGCCCAGCTGGTAACCGAATCCGCGCACGGCTTCAATGAATGGGCCCTTACGCAGCTGTGGGCAAATCTTCTTACGGATCCGCTGGATGCACACGTCGATGGATTTGGCGCCGCCCATGAACTGCTCGCCCCAGGCAAGCCGCATCAATTGCTCGCGGCCCAAAACCCGACCGACGTTGCTCATCAAGGTGTGGAGCAGCCAAAGCTCTCGGGGCGTCAGTGGAATTGGCCGGTTATTGATGATCGCCTGCATCTGGAGCAAGTTCAATTCGATTTCCCCGGACGTGAGGATCTCATCCGCAGCCGCATGGGGATGCATGTTCGACCGGCGGAGGAGCGCATGAACCCGGGCGAGGAAGTAATGCGGGGAAATCGGCTTGGTCACATAGTCATCGGCCACCGTCCGCAGGCCCTGGACAACCTGCGCCTCGGCCGCACGTTCGGAGACGATCATCAGGGGCACGTCGGGATCCCGCTCGCGAATCTGGCGGCACACCGCGTAACCGTCATGGCCGGGCAGGGCCGGCTCGACGATGACCAGGTCAACAAACTTGTTCCGCAGAACGCTCAAGGCGCCCTCGGGATCGACCGTCTGGCAGAGTTCGTGCCGATCCTGCTTGAGGAGAAAGCCGAGGAGGCCAAGGTGAAGCCGGTCGGTGTCGAGTGCCAGAATGATTGCCACCGCCGTCCCCGTTTACCCCTCTGTGGCGAAACCCGCTACCTACTGACCAAACGTCGCGATGCGTTGACATTCTTGGTAACGCTCCGTCGTTTGTAAATGGGCACTTGCCCAGACCATGACAAGCTACCTAGCTGGCATTCAATACCGGCAGCCGGTAGTGGCGGGGCATAACTTCGGGCCCCACGAGACCATGGGAGAGGGCGTGAAGCACGAGGCCGGCGCGGGTCTTGACGCCCAGCTTTTCGTACAGATGGCTGACATGGTTGCGGACCGTCTTGGTGCTGATCGCCCACTCCCGTGCGATCTCGGTGAGGGATGCGCCACGAGCGACCTGGATCAGGACCTGGCGCTCCCGCGGTGTCAGACTCTGCGGTTGTCCGATCGGCTCGAGGGGCATGATCCGCGAAACCCCACCGGCAACGAGGCAACTCCTGAAGGCTGCTGGAACCCCTGCGCAAGAGGGCGTCGGCGCCGGCCGCGAGGTCTTTAGCGGCTTCGAGCTCGCCGCGCGGATCACCAAGCATCACCACCTTGGCGCTCGAGGCGTCACGGATCATCGCGCAGCCGATTTCCGGATGCATCGGGGCAAGGAGCTGAACGTCGGCGATGACGACGTCGGGCCTGCAGTGTCGGGTCAAAGCCAGCAACGGCTCAGCGCTCGTCGTCCAACCAACGACGACCATCCCCGGAAATCGAGCGATCGCACCACTAAGGCACTCAGCGAAGAGTGGCTGCCCATCGGCAACAACGACTCGAACTGACGGGTGGTCCACGGCCTCTTGTGCGATCCCCTAAGCGGGCTCAGCTGTAGCGCGGGTGTCTGAGCGCTCTCCTGACGAGCCGTCGAAGGCCCACATGCTATGACACGATTGCCTAAGCGTCAAGTAAATTGGTAAAAAGACTCAGGGTCATCGTCGGGTGCCCCAATACAAAAGACGTAGGCCGAGCCAGAGCAAGAGCGCAAGAAACGCCAGCCCGAAAGGTAAGGTTGCGCTGCCCAAAGGGACGGTCCGCATTGCACCAAAAAGCAGCGAGTCGCCCGAAGTCGCCGATGGCGCGGGGTGCGACATGGAGGCGGACGGCGTGACCGGCATTGGAGCGGAGGTGGCTACCGCTGCCGGCGATGCACGGGTGCTGGCGCGGACGCTGGGGCTCGGCCGGGGCGTCGGAGCCGGCGCGATTGGCGTCGTTCCGTTGTAGTGCAGGGCATCGAGATAGGCGCCGAAACCTGATGGCGTGGCCCATTCGGTTGCGCTTTCGACGGCGGTGCCTTCACCCCACTCGTTGAAGGTGGTTACCAACTGGAACGACGCCGCTGAGGCCACCATGGCCCGGATATTGGCCTTCCAGCGATTCAGATCGCGGACCAGGCGAGGCGTGGGCTCGCCGGCCCGGTAGAATCCCGGACTAATCACGTAGGTGTTAGTGCCAACCGTGAGTGCCGGGAACGTGGGACCATATTCGAACCAGGCATCCGGCTGATTGCTGCATACCTGGTAACCGGGAAAGATCTTCAAGAGGAGATACGCGCCGACCGTGTTGCCCTGGCGCCAGCGAGCGGTGAGCCCACAGCCATCATCGTTGTTTGCCGAATAGACAAAGATGACCGGCCGGCCGTTGAGTCGCAGGTAGCTGGGGTCGCTGCCGTACCTGGTGTTGATATAGGTAAGGTCTGCTTGGATCTGGCTGCCCGTCGGGTCGCTATATCCCTCCTGCTCGTAGAGGATGGCCCACTTGAATCCCGTGCCTGCCGCACTGCGCAGCGCAAGGGCGAACCGTGCATCGATGATTGGCGAGGTCAAGCCCCACCACGAGGCGATGCCAACCTGGATGTTGCCGTATTGCATGGCGGCGATATGGCGTCGCACCACTGAGGTGTCGTCGGATGAGTAGAGACCGGCCGAGGGGCGGTAGTGGGTGAAGGGGTTTATTCCTTCCTGGTTCCATTCCTGGGGAAACCACTCGTAATAGAAGGCGCCCCGAAGCGGAAGCCGGGCATCACCGGCCGCCGCCGCTGGCTGAGCCGAGAACGGGCCAGCGAGCGCAAGCAGAAAGCCGCCAAGCATGGCGACCGCCAGAGTCCTCATCCCCGTCACTAGTCTGGCGCGATGGAGCGGCAAGGCGGTCGCCATGCCGCAAAAGCCCCGTGGATGATTCGTAACATTGCTCGTAACGTTCGCTCGCGGTATGCTTGGTAACCCGCTGACGGTCGGGTCGATGTTTCTGGAAGGGGCGTAGATCGTTGATGAGGACCTTTGCGCGGTTGCAGCCTTCGGCGCTCGTCGACAGGCTGCCGGTCGGAGAGGCCGGCTCAGGCCGCTGGGTGGCGTCTCCGGTCACGTCGCTGTCCCGCCTGAAAACAAAATCTGGATAACGGGCCTTATGGGGACGAGGCCTATTACTACTTCATCACCCATAACCTGGGGGCCTACTGGCACACGGCCGCATATCCGGTGTCCGGCTCGATCTTCCCCGTCTTTCCCCTTCTGCTGCATTTTGGCGCCGCCTCGCTCACCTCCCTTCGGGTGGTCAACGTGATCGTGGGGGCGATGGCCATTCCGCTCGTGATGGCCATCCTGCGAAGCCTGCGGGTGCGGCCGGTCCTGCAGTGGGTTGCCGGGGCCATCGTCGCCTGCGACCTGATCCTGGTGCAGTTCTCCTCACTGGCGTTCCTCGACATGCTGGGCGCGACGATCGCGCTGGTTGCCATTTGGGCCTACGTCACCGGACGCTACGAACTCGCGGCCGCCGTGACCGCGGTCGCCGTCCTCGAGAAGGAGTACTACGCGCTCCTGGGGTTGGCCTTCTTTGTCGATTACCTGATTGCGCGGCGCCGGATCTACTGGGGCATGGCGCTCGCGGGCATCGTTGTCTGTGGCTGGGTCCTCCTCCGATATGGGCTCTGGCACGCCTCATTCCAGTACCTGTTGCACAGCCACGCCCATGCTCCTCTGCAGTTGACCGGCGTGGCGAAGGCCCTCGGCTCGGCCTTCTTGATCCCATTGATCGTGGTGGGCGCCATTCCGGGGCGCCTTCGCCCCGTTGCCTACTTCGTTGCCGGCTTCATCGGCTTCCAGTGGCTCTGGGGAAATGCCGAGGGATGGTACTGGTGCCTGCCGGCGCTTGGCAGCATCCTCCTGGCGGCCTATGGGGCTGATGTGCTTCTTGACCGAGCCAGGCAATTGGGATGGCCCCGGCAAGCGCCGGTGGCTCTTGTCAGTGTCATCTTCGCCGCTTCACTCGCGTTGGGTATTTGGCAGACGCGCGAGTACGTGACCACCTGGCACGATCACAGCGTGCTGAGCATCGCCGCCTACCTGGACGCCCATGCCGACCTCCGCTCGCTCGGCGCCGCCCATTGCTTCTGGGGCTACGCGTACTACCCACTCGGGGACAATGGGCGGCAGGTCACCATCGTTCGTCAGTGGTCGGTCGACTCGCCGAACGTAGTCCTGGCTTGCCCCGGAGCGGCGCGTCCAGCGTCAGGCTGGGAGCCGGTCTTTACCCGAGGTGACTACAGCCTGCTCCAGCGTCAGGGCACCTGACCGCCTGGCTGGTTCTTTCTCACGGCTAACCGCACAACCGTCCGGATCGCTCCAGCGATCTCCCTCCGGGAAATCTTTGAGCGGCCTTGAACTCGTTCGACGAAGGTGATTGGAACCTCCGCAACCTGCAGGCCAGCACGCTCGCAAAGGGCCAGCGATTCGATCAACGCCGAATAGCCTGCCGCCCGGATTCGGCTACGCACGAGAAATTGGACAACGTGACGGCGGTAACATCGAAATCCACCAGTGCCGTCGTGGGTCCGGAGCCGGAGCGCCGTTCGAAGACTCCAGCCCCGGATCGCGCCGCCCTCCACGGAGCGCGAGCCGATCGCTAGATCCGCCCCTGCCTCAACCGCGGCCAGCAGTGCCGGCAACCGATCCGGGGGATGTGAGAAGTCCGCGTCCATGGTGATGACGGCCTCGAAATCACGCTCGAGCGCATAGGTCATGGCGGCCAGGTAGGCGGTGCCCAAGCCGAGTTTGCTGGGCCGGGCAAGCAGTTCTACGCGACGATTTCGCCGGCCAACTTCCTGAACGATCTCACCGGTATGGTCTGGGGAGCCATCATCGACGACCAGTACCGTTGCGTTGGGTAAGGAGCGGAGGATTGCCGCGATCAGGCCCTCGATGTTCGGGGCCTCGTTGTAGGTGGGGAGACACACGATCGTTTGCCCCGCGTCGATCGCCGGCGATGGACGGTGAGCGACCGAGATCCGGGAGCGCGCCTGCCCCACGGCGGGACTACTCATGATTTCCATTCGACCCTCCACAATGCCCGCTACGGGCCGCCAC
>VBGO01000005.1 GCA_005882525.1 Chloroflexota bacterium | reverse complement strand
GGCATCGATTCCGGCTGCGAAACTTCGCGCCTGCGTGGCGGCCCAGCGGGCGAGGCTCTCACCGTCGCTCGGCATCGCGCTATGCGGATCACCAGCCGCACCGCCGAGACCCGGGAAATGTTTGAGGGTGGCCGCCACTCCACCGTCGTGCAGCCCGTTGACGGCCGCGGCCACTAACGGCCCGACCAGCCCTGGATCGCCGCCGAAGGAACGGTCACCGATCACCGCATCGGCCGGATTCGAGCGCAGGTCCGCAACCGGCGCCAGGTCGAGCTGGATGCCCAGCCCGTGAAGGCCTGATGCCATCGCCGCCACCGCCTCTCGAACCCCCTGCGGACCGCGGGCGCCCAGCTCCAGCTCCGAGGGTAGCGCGGCCACCCCGTTGTGGATCCGCATCACCCGCCCACCCTCCTCGTCGACCGCGACCAGGAGTGGCGCCGGAAGGCCGGCTTCGCGTCCGAGCCGCTGCAACTGCGTCGTCAACCGAAGCAGGCTGGTGGCGTCGGTGAAGTTGTCACTGAAGATCAGGACGGTGCCGACCTTTTGGTCGAGGATCAGGTGCCGGAGCCCGTCGGTGATGCTCGGCCCACCGAAGCTGGCCGCCATCATCTGGCCGACGGCCACGTCGAGCGACAGCGGCGTCGGCCCCGCGTCGGGCTGCGCCACTGACGGCGTCGCCGCGGGTGCAAGCGTGGCCGCTGGAGTTGGCGTCGGGCGAACGACCCTCGCGGTCGGCGCGGCCCGGTTCGGGCCAAGCGTCGACGGGAGAGCACTCAGCACCAGCAGCACGACCAGCGCCGCACGAACCAGGAAGCGGCGAACAGGGCTCACCGCGGACCGCCGCCTAGTGCTTGAAGGTGCGCCCTACCAGCGGCTGAAGGACGGGTTCAAGCAAATCGAACAGGAATGTGAAGATCAGCAGAAAGATCAGGTAGACGAAGAAGACGCCTGCGATGACAATCCCGATCAGCAGGCCTTTCGAAAACCGCTCCATGTCGAGCCGGACGACCCTGATCAGCAGCGCGGCCATCAGCAAGCCGAAGGCGGCGCCGATCGGGTTGGGGAAGCCCAGCAGCGCCCCGATCGGCACAGCCAGGTAGCAGGCGAATTCCGGCGCCGATCGCGGGATCAACGAACGCCGCGGTAGCGGCGCCACGGCGCTGCCGACGGCGTCGCCGCCCAGCCAGCCCTTACACTTCCCGCACGTCTGGTTCTCGGGCGCGTTGTAGCGGTACCCGCATTGCGGGCAGGCCTTGAGAGTCATGCGTCGCTCAGGCGGCTCCGCGAAGCCGGAGGACTTCCTGCTCCAACTCCGAGATCCGGTTATCGCGCTGAACGATCATCCTCTTGTGCTCGCTGAGCACTTTCTTCGTGAAGCGGCTCGCCATGAACCAGCGGACCCGCTCGACCAGGCTGACCACGATGACCATCAGCGCGCCAAGCGCGGCCGAGGCCAGCATCACGACCCAGGTTGGGATGTCCTGGTAGGTGGCGCCGAGAACGTTGATGGCCGCGGGCTGCTGATTCCCGACAGAGAACAGCGCGAGCACGATACCGAGCAGCAACGCGACGAGCCAGCCGACGATCGCCATGCGCGTGTTCACCCCCCAGGTTCGGTCAGCGGTGCGGACCGACGGGCGAAGTTTCGCCCGGCTCGTATAACCCGGGGCGGCTTGGCGAACTTGCGGGCCGATAGACTGCGAACTTGATGGCCGTCGTTACGAAATCCGTCTGGAGCAGCCCCGCGGAGCCAGAGCAGCTGCAGCCCTTCCGAATCCGGGGCGGCACCCGCGGATGCCTGCTGATCCACGGCTTCGCCGGGACGCCGCCCGAAATGCGCGGGCTGGGGCAGTTCCTCGCCGCCCGCGGCTATGACGTCATGGGACCGTTACTCGCCGGACATGGCCTGACCCCGCAAGCCATGGCCTCGACCCGATGGCCGGATTGGGTGCGCTCCGCCGAAGCGGCGCTGACCGACCTACGTCGTGACTGCCGCCACGTGTTCGTCGCCGGCCAATCGCTCGGGGCGACGCTGGCGCTCCATCTGGCGGCCACGCATCCCGAGGTGAGCGGCGTCATCACCATGGCGGCGATGGGGTCCCCGGCCTATTTCCGCGACTGGCGGATCCGGGTGATCCGCGGCCTCAAGTACGTGATGCGCTGGCATGTCCCCAGCGGCGATTCCGATCTCGGCGACCCCGACGCCTGGCGCCAACTGCACAGCTACGCCCGCCGTCCCACCGTGTGCATCGAGAGCCTGATGCAGCTGGTGCGCGTGGTCGAGCTGGAACTGCCGCAGGTGACGGCCCCGGCGCTCATCATGCACGGCCGACGGGATCGGACGGTCGATGTCGCCAACGCGCCGCTCATCCTTGAGCGGCTCGGCTCGACCGATAAGCGGCTCATCTGGTTCGAGCGGTCCGGCCACGCCATTACGGTCGACCTCGAGCACGACGCGCTCTACGAGACCGTGCTGAACTGGCTGAACGCGCATTGACCGAGGCCCAGTGGCCCGCCCAGGAGGTGCGCCAGGCGCCGCACGGCATGATCGCGAGCGTCAACCCGCTCGCCAGTGCCACCGGGCTGCGAGTGCTCCGTGAGGGGGGCAACGCGATGGACGCGGCGATCGCGGCGGGCGCGGTGCTCACCGTGGTGGAACCGTGGAGCGGCCAGCTCGGCGGGGACGCCTTCCTCCTGGTGGCGTCGGCCGATCAGGGCACGGTGACGGCGATCAACGGCAGCGGGGCCGCCCCGCACAGCGCCACCATCGACCAGTACCGGGGTCTAGGCCAAATTCCCGAGTCGGGCTGGCTGGCGGCCAGTGTGCCGGGCATCGTCCACGCCTGGCAGGTCGCGCTTACGCGATTTGGCACGAGGTCGCTCGGCGAGCTGCTGTCCGACGCGATCACCTATGCCGAGGCGGGTTTTCCACTGACCGCGCGGCAGGCACGCAGCAATGCGGCGATGGCCGCCGCCGGGGCGGAGTTTCCCGAGACCCGGGCGGTCTTTTTTCCGGACGGCCGGCCACCGGGCGCCGGGTTCAACCTCCGCCAACCCGACCTTGCCCGGACCCTGCGGACCATCCGGGCCGAGGGCGCCGCCGCCTTCTATCACGGCCCCATCGCGGAGGCGATCCTGGCCGCTTCGGAGCGAGCCGGCGGCCCTTTTACCCGCCGCGACCTGGCGGAGCATCGAACCGACGTGCTCGACCCGCTCCAGACGACCTATCGTGGCTGGACCGTCGTGGAACAGCCACCCGTATCCCAGGGACTGATCGTGTTGATCGCGCTCAACATCCTGGAAAGCCTCGATGTGCCAAGCGACCCGGCCGATCGCCTGCATCTGCAGGTGGAGGCCCACAAACTGGCGCTCACCGAGCGGCTCAACCATGTGGCGGATCCGGCCTTCTTGCCGAGCGCGACCGAACACCTGCTCTCCCGGGCGCACGCTCGGGCGCTGGCGGGCCGGATCGATCCGCAGCGCGCCGGTGCGCTCCAAGAGCATGGGGCGGGCCACCCGGACACCACGTATCTCTGCGTGGTCGACGAGGCGCGCAACGTGGTTTCCTATATCCATAGCCTCTACGGCGGGAACGGGGTGGTGGCGGGGAACACGGGCATCCTGCTCAACAACCGAATGTGTTGCTTCAGCCTCGATGCGAACAGCCCCAACCGGCTTACGCCAGGACAGCGCCCGATGCACACGCTGAACTCCTGGATGCTGCTGGAGAACGGGACGCCCCGGTTCGTCGGCGGCACGCCGGGGTCGTTCTGGCAGGTCCAGACCAACCTCCAGCTAATCAGCAACCTGATCGATCTCGGGCTGCCAGTTCAAGCCGCAATCGATGCGCCTCGGTGGACGATGGGCGGGCAGACCTCGTGGTCGGACCCCAGCTTGAGCCTCGAGGGCCGCTTCGGCGAGACGGTCAGCCACTCGCTCCGGGAGCGCGGCCACTCGGTTGCGCTGATCGGCGACTGGGCCGCCGGCGGTGCGGCCCAAATCATTCGAGTTGACGACCGCCTGCTGACGGGTGCCGGCGATCCACGACCGGGCACCAGCACCGTGATCGGCTATTGATCTGCAGGGACCGGGGTGCTTGTCTTTGCGGAGAGCCGATGCTATAAATCGCAGGTAACATCAGCGGGTCCTCATCCGCATGAACCAGGCGCGAGTCTGCGTCGCGCATCCGAAGGGAGGAAAAATGCCAGCGAAGAAGAAATCCTCGACCAGGAAGAAGGCGACCGCCAAGCGGTCGACGGCGAAGCGGGCCAGCGGCAAGAAGAAGACAGCCGCCAAGCGCACCACGGCAAAGCGAAGCACCGCGAAGCGGGCCGGCGGCAAGAAGAAGACGACCGCCAAGCGCACCACCGCGAAGCGAAGCACGGGCGCCAAGCGGAAGAGCACGGCGTCGAAGGCGAGCCCCCGGAAGGCGGCCGCCAAGCCCGCCGCACGCGTGGCGGCGATGCCGGCCCCGAAACCGACGAGCTCGTTTAGCACCGGGCGCCCGGTGGCACGGCCGGCCGAACCGCCGACCATGCCGTCGTTCGGTGGGTTCGGGAGCGAGTCCGGCCTGGGCAGCGAGCCCGAGTCCGGCTCGTTGGGTGGCGGCAGCTCCGAGCGGATCAAGATCGGAGAGCGTCCCCCGGAGCAGACCTGGCCTGGAGGCGGCAACCGCTAACACAGCAGTCGAAAGCCCCTGTCCCGGCGGGCAGGGGCTTTTTTGTTGCGGCCAGGGTTACAGCTACGTCTACCTGCGCAGAACGAATAGGCCGATTCGCCGCGGGTCGGCTACGGTGGCGGACGTTTCGTTTAGTAGAGAATCTTCATGGCAGCATTGCGGCGGTTGGCGGCCGGCGGACTGACGACCCTGCTGGCGCTCGCCCTGACGAGCCTCCCGGCGTATGCCACCACCAAGCGGCCCGTCGCCACGACCCGGCCCACTCCACCAGCCGTCGTCAAGAAAGCCGCGGTGCTGCCGCCCCAGATCTACCAGCTCAACCCGATCAAGGTCAATCCAACGGTGCAGCCGAACATCATGATCCTCGGCCAGCACCTGACTCCCGCGTCGACCGTCCAGGTGGGCGGGCGGCCCGCCATCACCGTCCAGGCACCGGACACCTACCACCTGCTTATCAAGCTGCCCGACAACCTCTCGCAGGGCTCCTACTCGGTCGCGGTGACGAACGAGGGCGGAACCGCGACGGCCACCGATGAGCTCGTGGTCGACGCCTCCGGGACCCAGCCGAGCACGATGCTGATGCTCGTCGGCGGCGGCATCCTGATCCTGCTCGTGCTCGTCATGCGGTTGGCGCGGACGCCGGGCCTCGCCTAGCGTCGCATCAACAGCGCCAGGTCTGGCTCCTCGACCTGCTCGACCTCGCTCTCCTGACCCAGGGCAACCTGCGGCAGGGCGCGCATCGCCGCCAGCGCGCCACGCATCTCGCCCACGTTGCGCTTGGCATCGCTGAAGGCGTTCTGGATCATGGTGCTCCCGCGTGCGATGCTGTTCTCGAGCAGGCGGTCGAGCGACGTGACATTTTCATCGATCTGCTGAAGGTAGCCTTCCAGGTTCTCGAGGTCGATCGACCTCGCGTACTGGAGGTGCAGGCGGAAGAGCGCCAGCACGTAGGGGATCGTCATGCTGTAGGGCATCAGGATCACGCCCTCGCGGTAGGCCTCGAGATGCGCGCGACGGCAGGCATTGAAGACAGGATCGGGGACGGCGGCGACGGCAAAGGCCAGCGTGGCCGCGGGATCGATGTACTGCCGGACCTCACGGACTTTCACGCGCAGGACCCGCTCGATCTCCTGAACCAGCGCCGTTTCCTTGGCCGGTTCCTGCAAACCATCGCTGAGCCGGTCCAGCAGCTCCGGTGACGGCCACTTGCTGTCGATGGGCAGCCGCTTGCCGTTGGCGAGGATGAGCGCGAATTCGACCACCTTGCCGTTGACCCGGAAGTTCATATCGATCATCTCGGCCGGGAACTGGCGGAAGGCGTCCTGAAGGATGTTCTCGCCGGCGGCACCGCGAGTGCGGCTACCCAGCAGGACCGTCTCGATCCGCCGCGCCGAGGCCTGCACGTCCTCCTCCATGCGCCGCCGCTCTTCGGCGTCGACCTTCAAACGCTCGACCGCGATCCGGGCGTCGGACAGGTCCTTGCCGATGGCGTTCCGGACACCGGCCGAGCTCTCCAGCACCTTGGTCTCGACCCCCTGGACCGCCGCCTGGAGCATGCCCAGCGACTGGCCCAGGGCGCTCTGCTGATTGCTGACCGTTTCGACGTGAGACTTGAGCGCTCCGAGGTCGGCCAGGGCCGCCAGCACCGCATCGGACGGACCGGATCCGGCCGGCCGGCGGATCAGCAAGGCCAGGAGGCCGAGCAGGGCGGCCACCAGCACGACGACGAGGACCAGTTCCAGGACGTTCACTTGGACTCCTTCAAGACGTGAAAGCAACGGTTGGTCGTCACCATGGTGATTGGGCTCACCCGTAGAGTCAAGCAGCCCGTTTTGACAGCTGCCTGTCGCAGCCGTGGCGGATCGTCCGCCGTACACTGCCCAGCGTGGCGCGGATCGAGATCAACCGGAAGGTCCTGGCTGAGAACCTGGCGCCGGATAAAGTGCGAGCCCTCCAGCTGGCGCCGATCGAGTTGACCGAAACCGGCGATGTTCTGGCCATCGAGGGCCCGTCGATCGTGATCGCCCGGGCCTGGATCCGGGACCCGGATGCTTGGAAGCAACTGGCGCTATCGGTGCGCGCCGGCACCGTCCGGCGGTTCGACGCCACCCAGCTTCAGCTCATGGATTAGCGCTCGACCGGGTATCCGCGCTCGACCCAGGCGGCCGTGCCGCCGTCTACGTTGCTGACGGCAGAGTAGCCGAGCTGAATCAAGTAGCCGGCCGCCGCCAGGCTCCGCTGCCCGCTGTGGCAGATGGCGAGGATCGGTCGATCGCGCGGCACCTCGTTGACCCGATCCTCCAGCTCGGCCAGTGGGATCAACCGGGCTCCGGGAACGTGCCCCGCCTCGTACTCCCAGGGTTCCCGCACATCCAGCAGGAAGGGTGCCGGCTGCGCGGTCAACCCCTGGCGCAGCTGGTTGACGTCGATCGCGGGAACGCCGCTCATCAGGAAATCTTAGGCGCAAGCTTCACCGGCCACTCGCCGTCATTTTCAACAGCGTGAGCAAGGGCCAGCAGTACCTGCAGTTCTTTGGTTCCGACACGCTCAAGCGGCTGCACGGCTGCGCGATCGCGGAGTCCGACCGGGGCGCCGACAGCCCCTGCGAACGGCTGGCCCAGCCGCTCCGCCGGCCGCAGGTTGGCTTCGGAAACCCGCAGGCACCGATCGTCTTCATCAGTCCGAGCCCGCTGGACGCCGCCAGCGCCAGCAACGAGGCCTTCGCCGAATGGCTCGATCACGAGGCTGCGCTCGAGCACCACATGACCGCCGACGCGCCCCAGCCCTACTACCAATTCGTCCGCGCGGTGCTCCTCGGCGCCCGCCGCCGGCTCGGGCAGAAACTCGGCAAGCACGATGTGCTGGACTTCGCGTTCCACACCTGGGCGGTCCGCTGCCCCACCGAGAACCCCGACCTCGTGATCGATGACGCCGTCAACCAGTGCGTCGACCGCCACCTGCAGAGCTTGCTGGGCAGCATTGCCCCCCAGATCGTCGTCGCCATGGGTGGACCGGTGGCCCGCCACCTCTGGTGGCGCACGATGAAAACCTGGGAGGGATGGGGCCCGATGTCCACGCTCCACGGGCGCGTCCTCGACATTCAGATCGGCAATCGAACAGTCCCGGCCATTCTCAGCGTGCACCCGTTCCAGCGGGGCGTCGACCTCCATCCCGAGGTCATCGGGCGCGCCCTGGGCGACCGGGTGCGGCCCGAGCAGTTTCAACCACGCGAGTTGAAGGCGGCATGAGCACCCAGACGCCCACCGATCCGCGCTTCATCGAGAAGGAAGACGACAGCCACCTGCGCGAGCGCATGCAGCAGGCCGAGCAAACCCATCCCCTGCGACCGGGCGCGCTCTGCCCGCATTGCGGCGGTCACGCCTTCAAGCGAGCCGAATTGAAAGCGGGAACGCCCTGCCCCGCATGCGGCAAGCAACCTCGCGCCGCGGCCTAGTCAGAGAACGGCACGCCGCTCGCGCATAGTATTGGCCGGTGGAAACCGGACTCCAGGGCCGGCGCGCGTTGGTGACGGCGGCCAGCCGCGGTCTAGGATTCGCTACGGCCCGGGCGCTGGCCGCTGAGGGATGCCGGGTCGCCATCTCCTCGAGCAACGAGGACCGCATCCAGGCCGCCGCTAAAGCGCTGCGTGACGACGGCCACGACGTCGTGGCCCGGGTCGCCGATCTCAGGCAGGCTGACCAGTGTGGCGACCTCGTGGCGTGGGCCACCGCGACCCTGGGCGGCCTCGACGTGCTGGTCAACAACACCCGCGGGCCCATCCTCGGCACCGTCGCCGAGCTGGACGACCAGGCGTGGGCGGAGGCTATCGACCTGGTGTTGATGAGCGCCGTTCGCCTCACGCGCGCTTCCCTTCCCGCGTTGCGGCGCGGTCGAGGGGCCATCGTCAACCTCACCTCGATCGCCGCCCATCAGCCGGTCGACAATCTCGTGCTCTCGAACGCATTGCGACCCGCGGTGGTCGCGATGGGAAAGACGCTCGCCAGAGAGGCCGCGCCCGAGGTTCGAGTCAATTCCATCCTCACCGGCCGCTTTGAGACGGACCGCATCGTCGAAGAAAACCGGCACCAGGCGATCAAGCTCGGCGTCGACCCCACGGAGTTCACGGCGCGAAGCTTGCGCAACATCCCACTTGGCCGGCATGGACGTCCCGATGAACTGGCCGCCGCGGTCGTGTTCCTCGCCGGTGACGCCTCCAGCTTCATCACCGGAACCACGCTCGCCGTGGACGGCGGGGAGTACGGCGGGCTCTTCTAGGTCATCGTGACGGTTCCGGCCAGCGTCCGGGAAATGGCTCGAGCATCGGCGCCGCCTTCCACTCCTCGCGGACCGGCGCGAAGACGTCCACCACCGAGGCCCCGCCGCCGCCGGCCTTCGCCGAATGCGGAAGCTGGCTGGCGATGATGTAGGTCTCCCCCACCCGTAGCTCGCGGGATTGACCGGCAATCTCCATGGTCACCGATCCGCGCAGCACGAACCCGACTTGCTCGTGGTCATGCCGGTGCTCGGGAACCAGCACGTCCGGATCGATCTCGACGAATCCAACGGTGACCCTGTCTCCGTGGACCACGCGCGCGAGGACACCGTCCCAGATACGCGCCGGCTTCAACTCGGATACCGCACGATAAACGTTCACTGTTTCCTCCTCGGCTTTTCAAGCCCCCGCCGCCCCGACCCTCCCCCGCGAGCGGGAGAGGGAGAATTCCGGTTGCGCGCCGCCATCTTCGCGCCGGCGTCGGCAATCTTCTTGCGCAAGTCTTGGGGCGCCAGGACCTCGACGGCGTCGCCCCAACCGAGGATCCAGGGCGCGATCTCGACCGTACCGGTGACCGTGACCGTCATGTTCACCGAGCCCTTCGGCCCATCGCTGAGCGCCTGCGACGGGTGCCAGATCGATTCCTTGACGCGTCCGGCCGCCGGCGGATAGAAGCGCATCCGGACCTCGACCGGCTCGCCGGAGTGGAAGATGCCCCAGGCGCCGGCAAGATATTTGTTGACGTCGAACTCCCTGGGGATCTGATAGGTCTCGGTCATTTGTTCCGCCCGAGTAATGCGCTCCAACTTGAAGGTCCGCATCTCCGCCAGTCCCCGATCGCGCGCCACCACGTAGCTGCTGTGCCCGATCAGTGATGGCTCGAGAAAGTAAGGCTCGATGACGCGCGGCTTCACGGCATGATCCGGGGCCGGATACCAGATGCGGACCGTCTTCTGACCGGCCCAACTGAGCGCGATGGTTTGGAGCACGCGTGAGTAGGTCGGGTTCGGCGGACGATCCGCCATCTGACGGACGGTGGCATGGACATACTCCGCGACCGGCGCCGGCAGCACCGCGGCCAGCTTGGTGAACGCGTCGGCGACATCGGGGTCCGCCTCGTCGGTGTGGCGGTGCATCAAGCGCACGCCCATCAGCAGGGCCATCGCCTCGCGCAGGGTGAACTTGACCGGGGCGACGAAGTAGTTGGGGTCGATCGCGATCCGGCCGTTATCCTCGTACACCGGCACGTTCATGGCTTCGAGGGCCCGAATGTCCCGATAGGTGGTCCGCGGATTCACCCCGGTTCGATGGGCAATCTCGCCGGTCGTCAACCCGTGGGGATTGCCCTGGAGCAGCGTCTGGATCTTCAGGATCCGGGCGCCGCGATCACCCTTCTCGAACGAGCCCATTTTCTTGCTCAGTGTAGAGGCTCTCCGACGTGAGCCAAATGATTCGGAACAAATTCAGCCCAACCTTTATAATGGGCGCTGCTTTCGCGCTCGCATATGCCATCGCGCCAGGCAGAATTCGCGTGGTTACGGGGGATTTGTGGCCCTTCGCCTGCTCCATTTCGCTGACCTGCATCTCGACCGATCCTTCGCCAACGAGCGCCTCTTCGGTGTCGGGGCGCAGCGACGCCGCGAGGATCTTCGGTCCGCGCTGCAACGGATCGTCGAACGCGCCCGCCAGGCCAAGGCCGACCTGATCACCTGCGGCGGCGACCTCTTCGAACAGGACCATGTGACCCGCGAAACCGCCAGCTTCGTCGTGCAGACGCTCGGCGAGGCGCGGCTACCGGTGTTGATCGCCCCGGGCCATTCGGACCCGGCCGTGCCGAGCTCCCCCTACCGGTATCTGCGCTGGCCCGAGAACGTCACGGTCGCCACGCATGAGGAGCTACGCCCCTACCGGTATGGCAACGTCCAGATCTGGACGGCCGGCTTCATGCGACCCGACGTCCCAGACGCGCCGCTCCGTGATTTCGCCCGATCGGACGAGGGAACCCATCTCCTGCTGCTGCACGCCTCGGACATGAGCCAGGTGCCGGCCGGCATCACACCCGACAAGCCGATCTTGCCGGCCCAGGTCGAAGAGGCCGGCTTCAGGCACGCGCTCCTCGGTCATTACCACGACGCCCGGACGGGCGAGTCGATCACCTACCCCGGGAGCCCCGAGCCCCTCGGATGGAACGAGTCCGGACGTCACTGCACGGCGCTGGTGATGATCGATGACGATGGCGCGGTCCAGGTCATCCTCGACGACATCAACCAGCGGCGGTTCGCCCAGGAGACGCTCGATATCACGGGCATGACGACCCTGGAGCACGTCCGCGAAGCGGTGATGGCGATGCGCGAGGGCAAACAGCTCGATGGCTTCGTGATCCGCGCGACGCTGGTTGGCGAGCGCGACCGCGCATTGACGCTCGACCCGGAGACGCTCTCGATGGAATGTAGCGACGGATTCGCGTATCTCGAGTTCCGCGACCAATCCCGCGTGTCCCACGACCTCGATACCGCCGCCCAGGAATTCACCAGCCGCGGGGAGATGGTGCGCAAGCTGGTCGACCACAAGAAGGGGTCGCGCCAGGAGGAACAGGCGGTCGGCCGAGCGTTGCAGCTCGCGCTCGATGCCTTTGACCAATGACGCCTGGGCTGACCGTTGCGGCGAGGTGCTCGTGCGTCTGACGCGAATCGAGATCGAGGGGTTCGGCGCCTTACAGGGGATGGACCTGCGCTTCGGTCCCACCATGAACCTGGTCGTCGGACCCAATGAGGCTGGCAAGTCGACCCTGCAGGAGGCCATCGTCACCGGCCTCTACGGACTTCAATCGGGCGATCGGGCCCGGTCAGCACCGATCGAGCGGGCAGACCGCTGGCGCCCCTGGGAGGGGGGCAACTTCGGGCTGGCGCTGGAGGTCGAGCTCGAGGATGGGACGAGGCTCCGGATCGAGCGCGATCTCGACGCGGAGACCGTCCGCGTCCTCGACGTCGGCACCGGCGCCGACCTGGGCGAGCGCTTCGATCGGGATACCTCAGGGGGATTGCCGGTCGGGCGCCAGCTCCTCGGCGTCAGCCGGGATATCTATACCAACACCGCGTGCATCTCGCGCAGCGAGGTGATGCGCCTCGAAGACGCCGGCAGCATCAAGGAAGTGATCGTCGCCCTGGCCGACTCCGCCCATCCCGACCGAACGGCGCAGCGGGTGCTCGATCAGTTGCGCCAGGAGCGGGCCCATCGGATTGGAAAGCCGCGCGGACGGACCGGCCCGCTGCACGACCTGGAAGGACGCTTGCAGGAACTGGAGCGACAGCTCGCGGCTGCCCGCCAGGCACGGGCGGCGGTGGACGAGCTGGCGCAGAAGCGGGAGACCGTCTCGGCACTGACCGAGGCGGAGCTCGGCATCGTGCAAACGCTCGAGGCCGCGGTGCTCGGCTCGCGCCTCGCCGAGGCGCGTCATCGCCTGGAACGGGTCGAGGCGCTGGAGCGGACGATCGCCGAGGAACGTGGCCGCCAGGAGGAGCACACCCGCTTCGCGATGTTCCCGCTGGACCGCCAGGCCGATGTCCAGGAACTGCGCAGCCACCTGCGGGCAACGCGGGAGGCCCAGGAGGATTTCGAAGGTCGCGCGGCGGACACCACCGCCCAGGTGGAGCAGCTCGAGGCGGAGCGTCAGAAGCTCGACGACGAAGCGCAAGGGCACGAAACCCGCGCCCGCGGCATCGACGCCGCGGCGCTTGAGGAGGAGCCGGTGGTCCGCGAGCTGCTGTCCAGTCTCAACGTCGCCGACACCCAGGCGCCCGGCGGTCACCTTCGCGCCCAGACCGCGGCCGAGGAGGCGCGGCGGATCGCCGAGCGGCACCCGGGCCTGATCGGGCAGAACCTCGACTGGCCCGCCCGGCAAATGGAATTCCAGCGGGTCTACTCGGAATGGCGGGAGCGGCACAACGTTGCGCTGGAAGCCCGCCGCCGGGCGGGCGCTGAGCTACCGCCCCGCCTCGAGCAACTCAAACACGACATCGCCCGGTACAAGGAGGTTCCGGACGTCATCAAATCCGGCCAGCAGGCGGAGGAATCGATGCGGCGCGAGGAGGCGATGGCCGAGCGCGCCCGGAGCCGGCAGCGCACATTCCTCGGGGCGATGCTCGGCGGCCTGCTGCTGACCGCGATGGCGATCCTGGTCGCCTTCCTCGCGCTGCAGAGCGCCGGCTCGATCATCCTGGCCGGCGCGGCCTTCTTCCTGCTCGGGATGGGCGTCCTGTCGACCGGCATCGGCATCTGGGTGCGGGGCGCCGCAGTGCGCGAGGTCGATCGCCGGCTTCGTTCCAAAGATGCGGCCCGCATCAAACGCCGCGAAATCCTTCAACCCTGGGGCGTGCGGAGCTCCGGCGAACTCCAGCAAGCGCTCGTCGAACACCTCCAGAAGGTGCGCTACGACGCCACCCGCCTCGAGCTCGACCGGCAGGCCACCGAGTTGGAGGAGCGGGCCCAGACCGCCGGCCGGACGCTTCGCGAGCTGGTCGGCTCGTGGGGCTTGCCGCAGCCGGCGCCGACCGAGGAGGCCGTCGACGAGGTGGCCCGGGACGTGGAATCGCTGGCCCAGGACACGCTCGCCTGGAATGCCGCCAGCCAGCGGTCGCACGAGGCCACCCGAGCGGAATCCGAGATGGACCAGCGTCGGGAGTCCCTACGGCAGCAGCTCCACAGCCTGCTCGACCGCTTGGGCTTCGATCGTCGCGAGGCGCTTGGCGCAGCCCGCGATTTCATCGCCAGTTGCGAAGCCAACCGGACCGCCCAACAGGTCCGCACCCGGATCGAGCAGCTGGACGCCCAGCTGGAGCAGCTTCGGGCGCCGGGACAGCGCTCCGCCGCCGAGCGCGCCAAGGCCGAGGAATACGCCCGCCGGCTGGCGGCCATCTATGCCCCGGCCGGGATCACGGAGACCGACATGGAGCGCGCCGCCGAGGCCTGGGACGCCGGCGTCGGCCACGGCGAGGCGTACGCGGCCTCGAGCGCGAAGCTGGCCGAGCTGGAGGCCCAACGCGGCACGGCCTCCACCGAGGAAGGGCCCTCGCTCCGCCAACTCGTCGATGACCTGGAGCGCAGCCTGAGCGAGATCAGCCGCAGCGTCGACCCCGCACGCGCGGCCGAGTTTGCCGCGCTCCCCCTGGCCGAGCTCGAGCGGCAGCGCGACCAGCACCGCGCCGCCAAGGAGCGAGCCCAGGAAGAACGGGCCCGAGCCGAGGAGCTCTTGAACGACCGGCTGGCCCAGACCGGGGACGTCGCCGCGCTCGATGAAGAGATCGCTACCACCCGCGAGCAGCTTCAGGAGCTCGAGCTCGAAGCGCACGCCTACGATCTCGCCATCGACACGCTGGAGGCGGCCGCGAAATCGGTGCGGCGCGCCGTGATCCCGCGGCTCAAGTCCCAACTCCAGGGTCAGCTGGCGCCGATCACCAACGGGCGTTATCGAGATGTCCGGATTGGGGAGGACCTGGCGCTGCAGGTAAAGACCCAGGATCAGCGCGCCTATAAAGATGTCGACAGCCTCAGCCTGGGCACCCGCTCGTTGATCTACCTGCTGGAGCGGCTGGCGCTGGCGCGGATCATCGGCGGCAACGCGGAGCCACCCCCCTTGCTCCTGGACGAGGCCCTGGTGCATGCCGATCGCCGGCGGATGCGGGCCGCGATGGACGAACTGGGGCGGCTCGGCCAGGAGCACCAGATCATCCTCTTTTCAAAGGAGGAAGGGCTGGCCGATCGCGCCGAGAAGGCCGACGACTGGACCATCATCCGGCTACCAGGGCCGTCGCTCATCGCCGCCTCTCCCGAGGCGGCGCCGGCCAACGGCTCCGCTCGCGACCAAGTCGAGGAAGAAGTCCCAAGTTAGGACGGTTGCGACAGACAGCTGTCAAAACCGTGGGTTAGCCTCGCTTCATGGGCAATGTCATCCCGTGGTCACAGATCCATCCGAGCATTACAAGTGAAGAGCCCTTCGTCGCCGTGGTGGTCGTCGACCCGCAGCGGCAGATCTGCATCAGCGAGCTGGTGCCTTTCGAGGAGCAGTCGATGCGCAGTCCCGAGGTGGCGGCGCAGGAGATGATCGGGGCGGTCCAGGCGGCGGCGGCGCGGGTGGCAAGCGGCTACCGGGCGCGGCGCAAGCAGGCGCCCAGGCTAACTCTCCCCGGCGAGCCAGGGAAGAATCCCGATGCCCCCAGCCTGACCCTCCCCCGCAAGCACGGGACGGATCCCAGTCCCCCCACCCTGGCCCTCCCCCGCCAGGGGGCGAGGGAAAATCCAGGCGGGCTACGGCTGCTGAAAGGCGGGGTGCGCTAAGCGCGCAGCCGCTCTTCGAGTCGGGTCTTCACTCGCGGCCATTCGCTCCCAATCACGGAGAAGACCACGGTGTCGCGATAGCTCCCGTCGGGGCGGATCCGGTGGTTGCGCATCGTGCCCTCATACCGCGCCCCGAGCTTCTTGATCGCGGCCTGTGAGTGGATGTTCTTGATGTCGGTCTTCAGCGCCACCCGGATGGCGCGCCAGTCATCGAAGGCATGCCGCATCAGCAGGTACTTCGCCTCGGGGTTCACCACGCCGCCCCAGGCATCGGGGGAGTACCAGGTCCAGCCGATCTCGACCGTCCGATCTTCTTCCTGGACATCCAGGTAGCGGCTGCTGCCAATCACGCGGTCATCCTCCAGGCGGACCACCACGAACGGGTACTCGCGACCCTGCGCCTCGGCCTGCAGCGCCTTTTCGAGCCAGCGATCCATCGTCTGCGCAGTGAGCGGGCGGGCGGGCATCCATGCCCAGATCTCGGTGGAGCGCCCGGCCTCGAGCAGGGCGGCGGCATGCACCGGCCGCATCGGCTCGAGCCGCACATGGTTTCCGGTCAGCGTCACCGGTCCGAGTAACCCCATCGACCACCAAGGATATAGTTGCTCCGTGCCAGACGAGCCACGCGGGCAGGCCGAGGTCCTCATCCCGAACGCGTGGCTCCTTCCGAACCTCAGCCTGGATGCGGTTCGCGCCTTGCAACGGGGCGACACCGTCTCCGACCTGGACCGCGGCGACCTTCGTCTGGCGGGCATCGAGGTGCTGGTGGCGCGCAACTGGGTGAAGGAAGAATTCTGGCCGCGCATCCAGGATGCGGTCAAAAAGGGCTACGCCGCCGAGAAGACTTACACGTTCATGCGCGCCCACGGCGAGCGGCGACGAACCCGGCGACCGAAAAAGTCACCATAGCCTAGCTCGCTTCCAGTCTCGCGGGCGCCGCGACCCGGATCGCGGGCATCGCGTCACCTTCACGCTCGGCAAAGGCGCAGACCCGGTTGCGGCCCCGGGCCTTTGCCTGGTAGACGGCCCGGTCGGCCGCGGCGAGCAAGTCCGAAGCGGTCCCTCCGTGGGCGGGAAACAGGGCGACGCCGATGCTGACGCTGGCCGCCGGGCTCGCACCATCGGCGCCCTTGAGCACGATCGACTCGACCTCTCGCCGAATCCGCTCCGCCACGGTCAGCGCTTCCCCAAGGGTGGTCTCCGGCATCAGGATGGCGAACTCGTCACCGCCGAACCGGGCCGGCACGTCGTACTCGCGCAGGGCGGCCCGAATGGCGTCGGCGACCCGTCGGATCATCTGGTCCCCCATCATGTGGCCATGCCGATTGTTGACCTCACGCAACAGGTCGAAGTCGGCCAGGACCACGCTAAGCGGGCGGCCGAAGCGACGGGCGCGCTCGATCTCCACCTGCGCCACCTGGTTCCAGTGCTTCATGTTGGCCAGCTCGGTCTTTGGATCGGTGCGCGCCTCTTCCTTCAGGGTGGGAACGAGCAGCGACCGGTAGATCAAGAACAGGGGGCCCAGGCAGAGCGGCACCAGCCATGGGTTCGTCAGCCAGAGCAACGAGCCGAGTGCGCCGACCGACATCAGCGCGAGGTCGGTTCCAAGATTCTCCCAGTCCATCGTGCCCGCGCGCGAGATCGGAACGCCCCGCGCCCACATGATCACGAGCGCGGTCAGCAGGTGGTTCAACGCAACGAACGTCAGGCCGGCGAGCGCCGCGTACAGGGCCGCCCGGCCGCCGCCCGCACCGTGACCGGATTGACCCATGCCGAAAATGGCGCCGGCGGCGATCGCGCAGATCACGAAGTTCGCCATGTTGAACGCCTGGATGTACCAGCGATAGCGCACTCGCAGCAACTCGACCGCGTGAGCCGCGAGGATGATGAGGATGACGTAGGCCGGCCGTAACAGCACCGCCGCGGCGAAGAAAAAGATGGTGGTCGTGTAGTACGACTGGTGTTTCGGGCTCTTGACCTTGAACTGTTGGGCGATCGTGGCGCACATCAGAAGGACGACGGCTACGGGCGCGAGCCCGAGCCGCGGGGGGGCGACGAGCACCCCGCCAAGGCCGAGAAGCGCGGCGGCGGCGAGGACGGTCGCGATGTAGAGGCGAGCCGGACGCGGCAGATCAGCCACGGTTCAGGCCGCCCGGGCCTTGGTGTCTTCGATCGGCTGTTCGTGTCGGACGAGCAGGGCGCTGAGCGCCGGCCGGGCGAGGAGCAGTGGAGCGGCGGTGACGAGAATCATCCAGGGCCCACCGGCCAGCGTCAGGACCAGCATCGGGCTGGCGATCCAGCCGATGATGAGGTCGGCT
>VBGO01000448.1 GCA_005882525.1 Chloroflexota bacterium | reverse complement strand
CGGAAGGTCAGCCACTCGCCCTCGTCCTCCAGGTTCCCGACGCCCCCGCGCGCGGCTCGCCCGGCCGGCTCCAGGCCCGTGACCCGGACTCGCACCGCTCCATCCTGACCCAGGATCTGCGCCATGGTTCCGTTGGCGATCACCCGGCCGTGGTCGACGACGGCGAGGCGATCGCAGACCTGCTCGACCTCGCTGAGCAGGTGGGAGTTGAGAAAGACGGCGGTGCCACGCGCCTTCAACTGCCGGATGATCTCTCGGACGTCGTGGCGTCCGACCGGATCGAGCGCCGAGGTGGGCTCGTCCAGCAGCACCAGCTCCGGGCGCCCCAGCAAGGCGACACCCAGGCCCAGCCGCTGCTGCATCCCCTTGGAGAAGCGATCCGAGAGGCCGACCCTGTCGAGGGCGCTGTCGATCTCCTCGCGCCATTCCGATCGCGGCAAGCCCGATAGCTCGCAGTGCAGGCCCAGCACCTCGCGCGCCTTCATCCAGCCCTGGTAGCGGAACAGCTCGGGCAAGTAGCCCAGGCGCCGCCTGGTCTGCAGGTCACCGATCGGCGCTCCCAGCACCCAGCCCTGGCCGGCGGTGGGCAGCGCCAGGCCGACCAGCAGCTTCACCGCGGTCGTCTTTCCGGCGCCGTTCGGACCGAGGAAGCCGAAGACCTCGGCGCGCCGAACGCTCATGGTCAGGCCGCTGAGCGCGACCGTCTTCCCGTACCGCTTGGCGAGATCCTGGGTGTGAACGGCAAGAGAGGCGGCATCGGCCGCCTCTATCGGGTTCAGGTTTGGATTAGTGGAAGGACGTTGCAATGGCGAGCACCTGGTCGGGAGTCAACTGGCCTCCGACGGCGTAGATTACGCCATTCTTGACCCAGACCACTCCCGCCCCCAGGGCGGCCTTGATCAGGAGTCCGGAGGTGCCGTTGACCTGCACCGGCTCGGTTGTCGCCAGACCCTTCGGGATCGGAATCGGCAGCGTGGTGGACGGATCCTTGATCGCCCTGATCTGGGCGGCGAGATCGGGCGGCACGCCCGGCTGCGACAGCAGGTAGTCCTCGAGCTGGGCCGTGCTGGCGCCGGTGGAGTCGACGGTCGGCACCCGGGTCTGGGCGATCACCAGCGTCGGCATCTGCGCCTGGCCGCTACCCGCCGAGAGGCCCCAGACCTCGATCAGCGCGGGTCCGGCGTTGACCACCAGCGTGCTGCCGTTGATGCCGGACGGCATCGGGTTCACCTTCACGCCCTTCGCCGCCGCCGATGCGCGGAGCCGCTCGGCGTCGAAGGTCAACGAGCCCGTCGCGTGGGAGGCGACGCCAAAGCTCACCGGGCCGGAGACGCCCTTAGGCAACGAGGCCGGTATCAGAACGGGCAGCCCCGATTGCGACTGGGCCGCGTTCGGATCGCTCAGTTGCCGGAGCTCGGGCGCAGCCGGCAGCCACTTGACCTGGCCATAGTCGAGCTGGACATTGCCACCGGCAAAGTCCGAGGGCGAGACCTGCACCGCCGCGAGTGACTGCGGCTCGAAGATCCGGATCAGGCTCTGTGCCACGCCGGTCACCGCCAATCCGGTCAGCAGGGTTGCGGCCAGCAGCACGGCGACGGCCGGGGTGGCCATCGGTCGCCAGCGAGGCGAGGCCTGGTTGAGCCAGCGTTCGTACCAGCGCGGCGGATGGGCCGCCTCCTCGGTTCCAATGCGCGCCCGCACGGACTTGAGGGCTCCCGCGGGCTCGGGCGCAGCCGGCAGCCACTTGACCTGGCCATAGTCGAGCTGGACATCGCCACCGGCAAAGTCGGAGGGCGAGACCTGCACCGCCGCGAGTGACTGCGGCTCGAAGATCCGGATCAGGCTCTGTGCCACGCCGGTCACCGCCAATCCGGTCAGCAGGGTTGCGGCCAGCAGTACGGCGACGGCCGGGGTGGCCATCGGTCGCCAGCGAGGCGAGGCCTGATTGAGCCAGCGTTCGTACCAGCGTGGCGGCCGGGCCGCTTCCTCGGTTCGAATGCGCGCCCGCAGGGACTTGAGGGCTCCTGCCGGCTCGGGCGCGAAACCCGGCACGCTCAGCAGCGCGGTCGTCGCTCGAGCCGTATTCGCGATCGACTCGAACCGAGCCCGGCAGTCCGCGCACCCATCGAAGTGCGCCTGGTCCGCCGCTGTTAGCGCCAGCGGCTCGTCGTAAATTCGTCGAAGCGTTCCGTCACTCAGGTGTCGCACGGTTGACCTCCTTGCGCAGGGCCTCTTCGCCCCGGCGTAGCAGCGTTCCCACGTTTCCAACTTTCATGCCCATCGCGGTCGCGACCTCGGCGTAGCTCAATCCGCTGTGTCGCAGCATCAGCAGGGCCGCGGTCCGCTGCGGCAACCGGCTCAGGGCGCGGCGCACCTCGCGACGTTGCTCGGCTTGCTCGACCAGCCGCTCCGGGCTTTCGACCCGCGTCTGCACCGGGTCGAGGGCGTGGGTGGTCTCCCGGATCGCCCGGCGCCGTTCCCCGCGGATCACGTTCAGGGCGGAATGAACGGCGGCCGAATGGAGCCACCCCGAGGCCCGCTCGGAGGTGGGGGAGTAACTCCGGTGGAACTTGATGAAGACCTCCTGGGCGACGTCTTCGG
>VBGO01000447.1:3431-3887 GCA_005882525.1 Chloroflexota bacterium | reverse complement strand
TGGCGACGATTCGACCCCAACGCTGACCCCTACCGCCGGCTCCAACCATCTCGCGCGCCCGCGCGTTATGCTCCGTAGAGATGGTCAACATTGCTGACGTTGTGGTGGGGCGGAGCACTGACCAGCAGGCTCACGCTTTGCCGGCAGCCGTAACGAACTGGGATGACCTTCCTTACCGGGTGGAGGCGGTGGTCGACATTACGGTGGGCAGCGTCATGTTTGTCATGCGGTCGGTGTCTTTAGGGAGTTCGAGTTCTTTTCTTGCCACCGCGGGGGACGCAATCCTCGGCGGCCGAACGTTCAACGACGACTCTGCTGAGGCTGTTCGAGAGGCCCGCGAACAACGTCAGTAACGCCGCCGGTCGCGGCGGTTACTGACGCCAGCCTCGCGGTCAAGTGGGTCGTCCGGGAACAACTGAGCGATGAGGCCCGCCGGCTTCTCCAGGACTGGGAAGG
>VBGO01000447.1:0-3420 GCA_005882525.1 Chloroflexota bacterium | reverse complement strand
AAGGCCAGATCTCAGTCCAAGAAGCGCAGGCCCTTCACGATGTTCTCTTCACGCGAGCGTCAAATTGGTGAGACCGAGCCCAGTTGTGCTGAAACGGACTATCGAGATCGCCGCAACTCTCGGCCTCGACTACCTCTACGACTCTCAATACGCCGCTACCGCAGAGGCGCTCCACGCCGAGTTCTGGACCGGCGACAAAGCCTTTCGGGATGTCGCCCAGCCCTCGTTGCCGTACGTGCATTGGATTGGTGAGCGGATGGGTCGAGTGTGAGAGCGCTCTTTGCTATGCTCGCCGACTTCGCCTTGGCGCACCCCGACGGAAAGGTCTACATACTCGGTGGCGGCGTCGAAATCCTCAAGCCGCCGGCGCTGCCATTTGTCTTGCCGAATGTCTCGTTCATCACCAAGATCGAGTTCACGCCAGCTGAAACAGGGCGGGCTCGCGTGCTGGAAATAGTGCCGCTTGATAGTGATGGTCGACCACTTGGTCCTCGGGCGAGAATCGATGTAATGCCCCTGCAGAGTCCTGAGTATCCCGGACTACCGGTCTCGGTCCAGTTCGTCCTCAACATCCGCGACCTGGCGATTGACCGCGCTCAATCGCTCGCCTTCGCTGTCTTGGTCGATGGGCACGAACTTGCCTCCGTGCCCCTCCACGTCATCGCACCGCCGCGAATCAACTAGACAGCAACTCATCCATCACACGCGCTGCTTCGCGATGCATCGCTGGCGTGACGTGGCTGTACACATCGAGCGTGATGGCGACCGTCGAGTGGCCGAGCATCTCGCTGACGATCTTTGGATGCACGCCGCGGCTGAGCAGCAACGACGCAGCTGAATGTCGCGCGCTATGGAAAGGCATCGCTGCCACCTGAGCTCGCTCCAGGAGCGCTTGCCAACGCTTCCAGGTTGTGGTGACCGAGAGCGGTCGCCCATCGCGCCGGGAGAAGACATAGCCGATGGACGGGGCGTTGGCGCGATGTCGGCGCAGAGCGTCGACCGCAGCTGCCGAGAGCTCAACCTGACGCCGCGATCGTCGCGACTTCGGCTCGGCGAGGTGAGGCTCTTGGCCGACGATACGGACGAGGCCGGCCACGACGCGCAGCGATCCCCGCTCGAGGTCGACGTCGGGCCACCTGAGGGCTAGGAGCTCGCCCTGGCGCAGTCCCGTCGTTAGAGCGACCGTCCAAAGTGCCTCAAGGTCGTCGCCACGCGCCGCGTCGAGGACCTTGCGCGCCTGCTCGGGGCTTAGCGCTTTCATCTCCGGTCGTCTCTGTCGCGGCGGGTCAACTAGGTCGGCGACGTTGCTTGTGACGAGTCGCCACCGCTGCGCCTGCACGAGGGCTCGATGCATCACGCGGTGGATGTTCCCGATGGTCTTTGGAGACTTCCGGCCTTCGATCAGGTGCGCGTAGAGGCGTTGGAGCTGCTGAGGCTGGAGCTTCGTTAGAGGCGTTCGCCCGAGCGCAGGGATCAGATGGTCGCTTGTGATCTGGCGGTAGGACGCGAAGGTCCGTGGCCGGACCTGCGCCCGAACCGTTTCGAGCCAGGTCTGAAGATACTGCGCAGTCGACTCCTTGCCCGATGCCGGCAGCGTGCCGTTGTCACGCGCGGTGAGGGCCGCGCGTAGCTTCTGTGCAGCTTCCGCCTTCGTCCGCCCGAAGACCGACCGGCGATTCCACTTCCCGTCGACCTCTTGGAAGTAGCGCGCCTCCCATCGGCCGTCCGCGCGCGGTTTCGACCGGATGGTGCCTTCACCGTTTGCGTGCTTGCTCATTTCGTCTCCTTGGTTTTGCGTGATTGCGTTTGACCGCCGGGGATTCCGACGAGACCACCAGCCTTGCCTTTGGCGGGCGCTGGTCCCAGTAGGCCGAGCTTGCGTGCCCGATAGACGGCCTTGCCTGCACCGGAACGGGTTAGTGGGATCGCGTTCGCGACGGCCTGAGTCGGGTTCTGTCCCCGCACGTACGCGTCGCTGTAGATCCGGGCCACTCTCGCGTGAAACTTGGCGCTCCGTGTCGGCGGGCGGCCTGGTTTGCCGCGCCGTCCTTCGAGTTGTCGCCGGACTGCCTCAACGGCTTCTGACGTCGGTGCGAGCGAGGCCAGATGCTCACCACGACGCCGGCTCCGCGCCCATCGTTCGACGTGCTCCTTCCTCGCGACAGACTTCGCCAGCAGGCGTTGACGTTCGGCAATCATCGAGCCGATTCGTATCCGGCGGACCAACGTGCTCGATACCTCGTCCGGTCGCGTTCGTGTTCGAGGGCGATCAAGCCACTGGATGGTGAACCCGACGCACGGCTCGGAGCCATCCGCCTGTCGGGCAAACGACAGCACGATTTCCCATGGCCCCGTGTCCTTGTCGGGCCAGCCTCGGCGATGCTCCGACGTCTTCACCGCTCTAATCGTAGCCATTTGGCAATGCCTTGTCATCGGAACGACACATCCTTCCCGTTAATCCCGACACGCCATTGGATAAGTGGGAATGGCGTTTCCTTGACAGGCCGTTACCTAATACGGAAGCTTGGTTCATGGCGCTGACGACCAATGACCTGGTTGAGCTTCGCGACCTTCGCCGCTTTCTCCGAACCGGACAGGCTCGGAAGCTTCGACTTCGGGCCGGGCTCAGCCTGCCGGAGGTGGCAGGCGCAGTAGGCGCCAGCGCGCCAGCGGTCTACAGGTGGGAGGTAGGGGACCGCTCGCCGCGGGGCGAGCGGGCCGTTCGCTACTGGCGCCTGCTCCAATCGCTAAGCGAAGGGAAAGCCTGATGGCGGCCGCGGAGACTTTGCTGCTCAATGTGGGCCAAGTAGCCGAGGTCCTCAACGTGAGTCCGAGGCTGGTCCAGACCCTGATCTTTCACGGTCAGTTGCCCTCGATTTCGGTGGGCCGATGCCGACGGGTTGTCGTCGCCGAGCTCGAGGCTTTCGTGGCGCAGAGGCGAAATCAAAACGACCGCAACCAGGGCCAGGTCGCGGTCGTAGGAGGTGGCCGTGCTCGCGGCCGACCTGCGGCGCAAGTCTAGGCCGCCCAGCGTGATAGCGCCCTTCCGATCGGCTGAGCACATGGAATGGCTCGCGCTTCGGCTCAGCCGGAACGTTCGCTTTCGGCGGATGGTCAATGAAGCTGCGGCAGCAGTCAGGCGACGACGGGTTGAGGTCGCATGAGCGCGCCTACCTTCGCATATGGGCGCGGCCTCGCACTGGTTGATTGGAAAGAGCCGGCGATCACGATCGAGTTTGATCAGCTGCGCTCTGATCGCCGATCGGGTGACCTGCACGGAGAGATCTCGGTCGCGCTCGGCGGCCATGCGGTCCATCAGGCGCGTCTCAATCTTCTGTCGACTCAGACCAAATGGATGTTGGCCAAGCACCTTGCGACAAGGACCCGCGGCCTTGAGGTCGATTGGGTCTCACTGCTCGA
>VBGO01000004.1 GCA_005882525.1 Chloroflexota bacterium | reverse complement strand
AGGACCTGCTGGTGGCCGCGATCGAGCACGGGTGCGAGCCCGTGCTGCGTGCCTGGGAAGCGGCCGGCATCAACCTGAGCGGCCCGCTCCCGGAGGATGCCGACCCCATGGCGTTCGCCCGGCTGGGCTTCGAGCTGGCGAAGGCGGAGCTGAAAACCTACCGCGGCCTGTTTCTCTTGACCTTCGACATGTTCGGCGTGGGCCTGCACAATCCGAAGATTGCGTCGGCGGTGCGCCGCTTCATCGATGAGCGGCGGACGTTCATCGCCCGCATCACCCAGGGGGTGATCGCCAGCATGGCGGAGCCGCCCGCGGCGTCGGCGGACGCGATCGCGGCCGCCATCTGGGGCAGCCTGCACGGCATCTACCTGCAGAAGGTGACCGACCCGCAGTTCGACGCCGAGGCGGCCATCGACGCCCTCAGCGAGATGACGATCGCCTTCGCCACCCGGCCTGCGGTGTCAGCCAGGACGGCGGGCTGACATGTTCGCCTGGTGGGGTCAATTCGTCTTCCGGTACCGCTGGGCCGTGCTCGGCGTGTCCGCCGTCATGCTGGCGGGTTCGATCGTCGCCTTCCTCAACGGCGGCACCCTGAAGAACAGCGGCGGCCAGAATACCGAGTCGGGTCGAGCCGTTGCCCTGATGCAGGACCAACTTCCCCACAGCGGCGCGGGGTCGTCCTTCGTCCTGGTCTTCAGCAGTGCCGCGATGGGCGCCACCGACCCGGCCTTCAAACAGGCGGTGCTCACCGCCCTGCAGCCGCTCAAGGACGACGCCCGGGTGAAGGGCATCGAGACCCCCTTCGACGTGCCCGCCGAGCAGGCCCGCGCCATGACCACGACCGACGGCCACCGGGTCTTCGCCCAGGTCAATCTCAAGGACGATTACCCGACCGCGCGCCAGTACTACAAGCAGCTTCGGGCCAAGGTGCACTCCGATCACCTGCAGGTGTTGGGCACCGGTAACGTCGCGATCGGGTCCGACTTCGATAAGTACCTGGAATCTGACCTGCAGCGAGCCGGAGTGGTGTCGCTGGTCATCATCGTGCCCCTGCTCTTGATCGTCTTCGCGACCGTCATCAGCATGCTCCTGCCCCTCGGCGTGGGCGGCCTGGCGGTGGTCGGCGGGCTGGCCGGCGTCGGGGTGCTGGCGCGGTTTACCGATGTCTCGACCTATTCGACCAACATCGTCACCCTGATCGGCCTCGGCGTCGCGATCGACTATTCGCTCTTCATCGTCAACCGTTTCCGCGAAGAGATGTCGGCCGGCCGGACGCCTGAGTTGGCGCTGATCGCCAGCATGCGAACATCCGGCCGGGCGGTGACCTTCTCCGGGATCACGGTCGCGATCGGGCTCAGCGCGATGCTCTTCTTCCAGGGCTCCTTCCTGTCATCCATGGGTTTCGCCGGAGCCATCGTGGTCGCGATCGCGGTCCTCTACGCGCTGACCTTCCTGGCCTCCTTGCTCGCGATCCTTGGGCATCGGGTGAACTGGGCCCGCCTCCCCTTGCCCCGCCGAGCGGCGGGCCGGGGGCTGTGGCACGCGCTCGCCATCCGGGTGATGCGACGGCCGCTATTCGTGCTGCTGCCCATCGTCGCGCTGCTGGTGGTGATGGCCTCGCCGATCGTCCAGATCCGGATCGCGAACGGCGACGTGGGCATGCTGCCGCCCAACGCCGAGACCCGTCGCGGGTATGACCAGTTGCAAACGTTTCCGGGGCAGGGCCAGACGTTCCTGCCGGTGGTGGTGCGCTACGCGAGCGGCGGGCCGCTGACCACGCAGCGGGTCGGTGATCTGTATGACTTCGCCCAGCAGATCAAGCAGTTCCCCGGGGTCGAAGGCGTCGAGAGCATGGTGAGCTTCGACCCGTCGCTGCAGCGTTCCGACTACCAGGCGCTACTGACGCAGCCGGCGGCGGCGCAGCCCGCCCGGGTCCAGACCATCGTCCGCGGAACCACTGGCTCGCAGATCGTGGTGCTCTCGGTGGTCACCAAGCACGGCCAGGAAAGCGATGCGGCCCGCGCCATCGTCAATTCCCTGCGCGCCATGGCTCCACCGCCCGGCAGCAGCAAGCTGGTCGACGCCTTCGACATCGACTTCACCGACTTCATCCTGCAGCGGATTCCACTGGCAGTCGGCTACGTGATGGTCGTCACCTACCTCGTGCTCTTCCTGCTGACCGGATCGCTGGTGCTCCCGCTGAAGGCGGTGATCATGAATATCCTGTCGATTGGGGCCTCCTTCGGGGCGCTGGTCTGGGTGTTCCAGCAGGGCCACCTCAGCACCCTGCTGAACTTCACGCCGGCCGCCCTCGATCCCTCGGTTCCGGTCCTCCTCTTTTGCCTGGTCTTCGGGCTCTCGATGGACTACGAAGTGCTGCTGATCAGCCGAATCCAGGAGGAATACCGGCGGACCGGCGACACCACCCAGGCCGTGGCCGAGGGGCTGGAGCGGAGCGGCCGGCTGATCACCGGCGCCGCCGCCATCATGGTGGCCGTCTTCCTCGCCTTCGGCCTGGCGGACGTCGTCCTGATCAAGTCGATCGGCCTGGGGTTGGCGTTGGCGGTCGCTATCGATGCCACCCTGGTGCGGGCGCTGATCGTGCCGGCGGTGATGCGCCTCCTGGGCCGGGCCAACTGGTGGGCGCCGCGTGGCCTCGCGCGCCTGCACCGGCGTATCAGCCTGAGCGAACCGAAAGCAGCATAGCGCCGCCGGCGGCCGGGTTTCACCGGTTCGTCGCCGCGCCTCCCGATGGGTCGGCCCGGGCGGAACGATATATCGATGTGCTGCCCGCCCGTGCGCCTCGGTTCCGGCGCGCCTCGGTGGGCGGCCACATGCCGGAGACGCGTGTCCGCATCGACCGCGGCGGCTGGCTGCTCTTTGGTGCCTACGGCCTATCGGGCCTGGGTGCCGGCCCCTTCATCGCCTTTGGCGCCATCTACCAGCACGAGCTGGGGGCGAGCGCCTTCGAGATCGGCGTGCTGGCGGCACTGGGGATGCTGGTCGCGACGCTCGTGATGCTCCCAGGGACCCGGCTGGCGGAAGGCCGCGACCTGCGCAAGACAGTCATCGCCGGTTGGCTGATCGCGATTCCGGCGCCGCTCTGCTACGCCGTCGCGCCCCACTGGGCCTGGACGGCCGTCGGCATCCTCTTCCTTCAAGTCTCGGTCTTCAACACCCCCGCCATCAGCGTCTACCTGAGCCTGGGGGTCCCTCGCGACCGGATCGCCATGGTGATGACCACGGTATTTTCCGCCTACTCGATCGGGCTGATCGCCTCCAACCTGCTGACCGGCTGGCTGGCCCGGTTCCTGCCGTTGAGCGGGCTCTTCTGGGTGGCGTTCGCCTTCTACTGCCTGGCGACGGTCTGCATCGCGTTCCTTCCGAACAAGCAGCCGCCCAAGTTTACGGTTCCGTCGATCCGCTACCGAGACCTGATGCGGTTCCCCGCGTACCGGGTGATGCTGGGCCTCTTCACGGTCGTGACCGCCATCATCTTCATTCCCTGGACCTTCACCGCGCTCTACGCGCGTGAGGCGGCCCACGTCGACAACTTCTGGATCGGTGTCCTGATGAGCGCCCTCTACCTGGGATCGGTGTTGATGGGGCTAAGCCTGGGCGGGCTCCGCCGGAGGCTCGGCAGCGTGGTCATCGTGCTCTGCTTCGAAGCGGCCTACGTCGTCTCGGCGATCCTCCTCCTTTCGTCGATGGCCTTACCGATCCTGGGATTCGCCTTCTTCCTCCGGGGCGCCTTCTGGTCTTTCCGCCAGGTGATGACCGCCGTCATCGGCGAGGTGCTGCCGGATCACGCCATGGCCAAGGGTTACGGGCTCTTCGCGCTGGTGACCAGCGTCGTGGTCGTCGTCGCCTACCCGATCGGCGGCTGGATGTACGGTCACCAGGTCAGCATCCCCTTCTGGTCGTCCGCGGTGCTGATGGCGATCGCCATGCTGGTCACGATCTGCGTGCGCGCCTACTTCCATGCCAACTACCTGAAGCCGCCCCAGGTCGAGGCCGCGCCCGACACCGCGCTCCCACTGGCCGCTTAGCCGGTCGGCACCCAGTTCGGAGCCAGGCCGATATAGGGGTAATCGGCTTCCCACTCGGTCAACTGCTGCGGCCGGGAGCCGTCACCGTTCATCACGTACACCTGCGGCAGCTGGTCGACCAGGCCGACGAAGCTGACCCGCCGGTCGTAGACGGGCGTGTTCGGGGTCGACCCATTCGGCGCCTCCTTGTTGCCCGTGACCTTGGTCACGCCGCCGGCCTCCCCGGCGGAAAAGATGTTGACCCGGTAGAGCTCGGCCGATGGGCCGCTGCCGGTGGCCGCATAGAGCGTGCTGTTGTCGTTCAGCCAGGCGGACCCGGTGATGTCGAGTGGCCCGCCGCGGCGGTAGGCATTGGCGCCGCTAGCGGACAGGTCGTAGACCCAGAGCTCCGGCCCGGCGGCCGTCAGCCGCCGAAAGGCGAGCTTGGTCCCGTTCGGCGACCAGGCCGGGTGGTCGGCGGGATCGTCGAGGCCGATCGGCCGGTAGCGGGTCCGCAGGTCCAGGTTCAGGATCCACAGGCGGTTGACGCCCTGCGCGTCGGTTGCGCTGTAGGCGATCGACTTGCCGTCCGGTCCCAGCGCCAGCGGCTCCTGGACCCGGCCCTCCTGCGGATCCGTCAGGGACACGTCCTCCAGCGTCGTCGGGCGGAAGCGTCGCAGCGTTCCGGCGCGCACGTAGATGATGCTGCCCTCTGCCGACCAGTAGACAACCGAACCGTTGATGCCGGGCCGAATTACCGTGCCGGTCGCCAGGTCGACGATCTGGATCGGGCCACCCTCCGCGTTGCGGGGTGCCTGGACGACCACCAACCGCTGGCCGTCGGGCGACCAGTCGAACGAAAGGATGGCGTCCAGTAGCTGACTCTGGGCGCTGAGGCTGTAAATGATCTTCGGGGTCGAGCGGCCCAGGAACGTATCCGCGTGGGGATCGACGATCCCCACCGCGAAGGCGGGTTGCCCGCGCTGCGCCACCAGGTAGCCGATCTTTCGGCTCAGCGAGAGCGGCCCGGTGCGGAAGCGCGTCTGCACCCGGCCGTAGATCGCGTTCTCGTGGAGGTCGACCGGCCGGTCGACGGAGACGGTGTAGCTCTGATTGGGTTGGAGGACGGTGGTGGGAACGATTTCGAATTGCGAGCCGTCGCCGCCCGGCTTCGACCGAAACAGGACGGGGACATCGGGGGTCAGCTGGACGGCCGCGTGGACCGAATCGGCGCGCATCGGGCGGCTGAAACTGAGCACGATGTTGCGATCGGGGGCGACGGCCGATGCGTTATCCGGCGGATCGACCGCCGTCAGCGCCGGCCGCCCCTCCGTCGTGAAGCGCCAGGAATGCTCGAGCGTGTTCTGCTGGCCGCTGGAATCAGCGTAGCCGGCATGCATCGACACCGTGTACGCCGTGGAGAGATCGAAATTGACGTGCGTGTGGATGAAGGTCAGGGTGTTGCCGCTCCAGGCGAAGCGGCAGGTCTTGGCTCCGCTGCAGCCGGTCAAGTCCGGCGTCAGCCCGAAGCGCTTCTCCACGGACTCGTGGTTCATGGGTCGATCGAAACTGATGGCGACGGCCTGGTTGGTAGCAACCTCGGTGGCGTCGCGGCTGGGCGAGATGCTCACGATCCGCGGCGGGTTGAGAGCACACCCGGCGGCAAGCGGTGCCAGCACTGCCAGGAAGAGGAGGATTCCGCGGCGCATGCCAGGTTAGAAGGTTAGCGAGATCGCGGCCTCAGGAGGTCCAGCGGAACCGGTCTACCTCTGCTCCTCGACGAGCTGACGCATCTCGTTGGCCAGGTTGGTGAGGCGCGCCGGATCGACGAACATGATCGAGGTTTGCGAAATCCGATCGATGGTCCGGTCCAGGGCGTCCAGGGTGTGATCGGTCGAGGCGAGCATCTCCTTGACCTTCTTCGATCGGTTTTGCAGCGCGTTGTCGGCCATCTGGCTCAGCTGGCTCATCAGGGATGGCCAATCGATGTCCGGCTCGCTGGAAGTCGGCGCTGGCTGCGGTGCCGGCTGGTAGTTCTGGGCGCGTTGGGGCGCGGCCGCGGCGGGGGCCGCCGGCGCTTGCTGCGCTGCCGGACGGTAGACGGTGGCGGCCACCGAGGGGGTCATGGCGAGCATCTCCTCCAGGCTCACCGAGGCCGGCTCCTCGAGGTCGGCGACGGCCTTCACCTCGATCCGGGTCTTGGTGTCGGCACAGAGCCGGGTCACGACCTCGGGGTCCTGCACCAGCTGCGGCTGCCCCCGGGTGAAGGCGCCGAGCAGCTGACCATCGCGCAGAAGGACAATGCCCATCTCGTCCGGGGCACGCACCAGCAGGCTGCCGTGGATCTTTTCTTCCTGCAGATACTGAAGCAGCGCACGGACATCGACGAAGCGCGCCAGCAGCCCCTGCAGGATGGTCGGCGCCGTCAGCAGCTGATAGATGGCCGTGACCACCTCGGAGGACAACTCGATCACGTCCATGCTGCCTTCGCCACGGTCGACGTCGTTCTTGAACAGGGAGAAGGCGGTCCGCCCGGTGGAAACCACCGCGCCACCGTCGTAGAAGCTTTCGATCAGGCTCCCCTGGTAGAACAGGATCATGCCGCGAGACGCCTGGCCGGTCAGCCGCAGGTAGCCGGTGAGGCGGTCGCTGCTGAGCGAGCGCAACAGCTTGGGGAAGTCGACGAACGCCGTCTTGAGCGACTCGTAGACCAGCTTGCCCACCGGCAGCGGATACAACTCGGTCGCCGGCGGGCCTTCCTCGGATGCGGCCGGCGGTTGCGGCGCCGGCTGAGTCTGCTGGCTCACGACCGGGCGCTCACTGACCTGCGGAGCAGGCTGCGCCGCCGCGGGCGGAGCCGGAGTGGGACGGACCGCGCCGACCGGGCCGTTGTTGTCGGCGCCCGGCACACCACGCCGCTTGGCCTCGGCCAGGATATCGGCGGTGGGCGCGGTGATCGTTTCTTCGGTCGGAAGCTTCGACTTTGGATCAAAGGTGTAGTCGCCCTGCCGCCACGCGAGTGGCTCGAAGACCGCTTCCTCGCCCTGACTGCCGTCGCCGTAGGCGTGAAAGAGGTGGCCAAAGAGAAAAAACAGCGAGAACGCCTCGCCGCCGTTTCGAACTTGAAGGGTACCTGTGGCGCGCTGCGCTTGCATCGACTGCAAGAGAGATAACAGGGGTGTTGAGTCTAACGATCCCTTGTAGTCCACAAGTCTCGGCGCCTGCTCGATGGAACTCACCAAAAGCCTCCCACCGCCCCGAGATTTCCCACCAATGCTAGCACAGGCCAAATACGATAACCGAACTGTTAGCGACGCCGTGTGGCGGCCGTTCCGGGAGATGGCCGGGTAAGCTGTGAAGGCATGCCCGAATTGACCCCCTGCGAGGATGCGTCCGCCTGGGACGCGTTCGTTTCGCAGGCGAGCGACGCCTCCTTGCTGCAGGCCTGGGCGTGGGGCAGCCTCAAGGCGCGCTACGGCTGGCGAGTCCAGCGGTATTTCTGGGTCGAGGCTGGTCAGCCGATCGGGGCCGCCGCCGTGCTTCGACGCGGGCTTCCCGGCGGTCTGGCACTGAACTATGCCCCGCGGGGACCCATCCTCGACGGCCACCTCGAGCAGTGGCCGACCTTCTGGCAGGCGCTGCGCGAACGCCTGGCCCAGGATGGCGGCACGGTGCTCAAGGTCGACCCGGAATGGACCACGGACGCGGAGCGGGCGGCGCTGACCGAGAGCGGCGCGCTGCCCAGCCGGCATCCGATCCAGCACCAGGCGACCATGCTGGTCGACATCAGGGGCGGCGACCAAGCTCTAATGCGGCTGAAGGAGTCGACGCGCCGCAACATCCGGGCCGGCCAAAAGCAAGGGATCACCGTCGAGGCGTCCGATGCCTCCGCCGCGATGGACCACTTCTATGGCCTGCTCGAAGAAACCGCGGTCCGTGAACACTTCACCGTCCGCAGCCGCGTCTACTACCAGGACCTCTTGAACCTGTTCCGGGAACGGGGCCAGGTCAAGGTCTACCTGGCTCGCCAGGAAGACCGGTTGCTGGCCGGTGCCGTGATGCTCTTCTTCGGCTCCAAGCTGGTCTACCTCTACGGCGGAACGCGGGCCGACGCGAAGGACCTCAAGCCCGGTTACCTGTTGCACTGGCGGGCGATCGAAGACGCCCAGCAACGAGGCTGCACCACCTATGACATGTGGGGAGTGCCGCTCGACCCGCAACCCGGCCAGCGCGGTCACGGCTATTACGTCTTCAAGTCCCGCTTCAATGGGCGGATGGTGCGCTTCATCGGCCTCTACGACCTGCCGGTCAATCGCGCCGCCACGCTGACGCTCCGCCTGGCCGAGCGGTTTGCGCGGGCCGGCCAGCCCGAGTTTGTCTGAGGCCGCCCTCGGCGTCACGCCCGGCCAGCGGCTCGGCGCGCAGGCCTGGGATCAACTGCTCCTGGAGCAGCCCGAGGCGAACCTGTTGCAGAGCTGGAAGTGGGGGGATTTGCAATCGCGCTTCGGATGGCGCGTCGAGCGGCTGGCCTTTCACGAAGGCCGTTCGGGCGTCTGCTCGCTGCAGCGTAGCGGCAGTCTTTATCCGGGCGGGGCGGTCTACTACGTGCCGCGCGGCCCGGTCGTCGTCGAGCGGGAGCGGTTACTGGTGCTCGACGAGCTGGAGCGGCGGGCGGCCGCCGGGCGCGGGCTGGTGCTGCGGGTCGAGCCGAGTGCGGTGGTCGGTGACGAGTGGCCCGCCTTCTTCGAAGGTCGCGGATTTGTCAGGGCCAAGGCTGTCCAGCCGGAGGCGACGCGTCTGTTGCGGATCGACGTCGACCCGGAGTCGCTAAAGGCCGGCTTCAAACCCAAGACCCGCTACAACCTGAACCTGGCGGAGAAGAAGGGCGTGCGGGTCCGCGGCTCCCGTGATGTCGCCACCTTCGCCCGGCTGGCGGCCGAGACCGGCAAGCGGCAGGGCATCCACCTTCCCGGCGTTGGCTACTACCAGGCCGCCCTCGACCTCTTCGGGCCGTCGGACGAGGTGCGTCTTTATCTCGCCGAGCACGAGGGCGAGACGCTCGGCGGGATCATGGTTTTCCGTTTTGGCCGGACCGCCTACTACCTGTTCGGCGGCTCCAGTGACCGCAAGCGTGAGCTGATGCCGAATTATCCGCTGCACTGGCAGGCGATGCTCGACTTCCGAGCCATGGGTTGTGACACGTATGACTGGTGGGGGATCCCGGAGGAGCCCGCCCCGGACCATCCCTGGTTCGGCCTGTATCGCTTCAAGACCGGCTTCGGTGGGGAGACCGTCCGCTACATCGGTCTCTACGAGCACGTCCTGAGGCCTGGTCCCCTGAAGCTGGAGCGGCGGCTGCGGCAATTGAAGGCGAAACTGCGCCCGCCTATACTCCAGTGACATGGCGAGGGAGCGAACGCTCGCCGACCAAGCCTTTGAGCAGTTCCCCCAGGCCCTGATCATCGTCGACCGCGAGGCGACCGTCTTGTCGTTGAATCCGGTGGCCGAGCGCTTGACCGGATGGGCACGGGGGGACGCGGTGGGCCGGCCCGCCGCCGACATCCTGGAGGTGCGCACCGAGACCGGGGTCAATCTCTGCGCGCCGAACGGGGCGCTCCGGCGCGCCCTTCGGCTCGGCACCCGTGTCAACACCCATTTCGCCTACCTGTTCCGGCTGCGAACCAGTGATGACCCGGTGCGGGTCTCCTATTCCGTGGCACCCATCCGCCTCAAGGCCAAGACGCCGGACGGCGCGGTGATCGTGATCCACGATGTCACGCCGGAGCTGGAAACGATCGAGGCTCGCGACGCCTTGATGCTGGCCGCCTCGCATGAGCTGAAGACGCCGCTGACGACGCTCAAAGGACTGAGCGAGCTCCTCCTCGACTTCGACCTGACTGAAGCCCAGCGCCGCGAGCTGTTGCAGGACCTGCACGGCCAGGCCGACCGGATGGAGCGACTGATCGGCGACATCCTGGCGGTGAGCCGGATCGACTCCGGCCGGGTCTCCGTCGACTTCTCCCGGGTCGACGTCGCCTCGGTCGTGGAGCACGTCTGCGAGGAGGTGCGGCCGATGCTCAAAGGCCGCGCCCTCAACTGCAAGACTCCGGAGAACCTGCCGGCGGTTATGGGGGAGGCGCGCAAGCTGCACCAGATCCTGGTGAACCTGCTGACCAATGCCATAAAATACTCCGAGCCCGGGACCCAGATCACCCTCAGCGCGCGCATCGACCAATCGGCAGTGAGGTTCGAGGTTTCAGACCAGGGGGTCGGAATCCGCAAGGAACATATGCCCCGGCTCTTCGAGAAGTTCTACCGCGCCGACGACCCGCTCGTCCGGCGCACCTCCGGCACCGGGCTGGGGCTGTACATCGTCCGCAGCCTCGTGACCATGCTGGGCGGTCAGGTCCACGTGCGCAGCCGCCACGGCAAGGGCACCGTCTTTACCGTTACGATCCCTCGCGCCGAGGCCACCGCCCGCACACGGCCGCGGGTTGCCGTCGGCGCCCGCTAAGCGATGCCACCCGCGAAGAAGATCCTGATCGTCGACGACGAGGCCATGATCCGCAAGGCGGTCCACCTCGCGCTGGAGAAGGAAGGCTACGAGGTGGTCGAGGCGGAGACCGGCGGCGAGGC
>VBGO01000003.1 GCA_005882525.1 Chloroflexota bacterium | reverse complement strand
ACGGCGCGCTCCGTGACGTAAAGAATATCTTGATGATTTCTGCGCGCCTGCTCGGCGTTGAACGTCATATGCTCGACGCGATTGACGAACTTTTCGTTGCGGCCCTCGAGCGTGAAGCAAAAACAGACCAGCTTTGCGCTCTGCGTAATATCGATAAATCCGCCGGCGCCGATGATGCGGCCGCCGAGCCGACTCACGTTCACGTTGCCGTCGCGATCTACCTGGCCGGCGCCCATGAACGTCGCGTCCAGTCCCCCGCCGTTATAGAAATCAAACTGACTGGCATGCGGAATGATCGCCGTGGGGTGCGCTGTGATGCCGAAGTCCACGCCGCCGGCCGGTACGCCGCCGTAGACACCGGATTCGACAGTGAGTGTAATCGCGTCTGACAGGCCGGCTTCGGCGAGCGCCGGTCCGACGCTATCGCCCGGAATACCCGTGCCGATGTTCACGATGTCGCCGCGATGTAAGAATCTAATTGCGCGGCGGCCGATCGCCAGCCGCGTCGAGTACGGCGCGCGTGGCAACTCGGTGCCAGACGACGGCGAAATATATCTCTCGTCAAAGAAGGTACTGTCTGACTGTCGATGCTGGCGCTCCGGCTCGGGCGCCTGGACGACCAGGTCGACGAGGCAGCCGGGGACGGTGACCTGCCGGGGCGCGATCGCGCCGCGCGGCACGAGCCTCTTGGCCTGGCAAATCACGATGCCATACGAGTTATGCGCCGCCTGGGCGATCGTCAGCGCGTCGAGCGTGACGGCTTCTTCGTCCATTGAGCAATTGCCATCCTGGTCGACCATACTGGCCCGGAAGATGCCGACGTCGATCTTGAAGCTGCGATAAAGCATGAAGTCTTGATCGCCGATGCGTTCAATCGCGACGTAGTCAGGCGCGTGGTCGTGCGCCGGTTGGTTGACTTTTCCGGCCTCGAGCCTGGGATCGACGAACGTGCCGAGGCCGATGCGCGTCAGGTTTCCGGGCCGGCCGGCGGCAATGGCTCGATAAAGGCCTGAGATCTGCCCCTGCGGCAGGCAGACGGCCTCCGCCAGGCCCTGGCCCAGGAACGACGACATTTTGGGCATCAGCCCCCAGTGGGAGCCCACGATGCGCTTGGCCAGACCTTCGACGGCGAAGTGCTCGAAGCCAATCTGGCGATTGCTTTGGCCGGCGGCGTGGACGATGACAAGATTCCGGGGATGACCTGACTTGCGAAAGCTCTCTTCGATGGCTTCGTAGAGCGCCTCAGCGACGCCCATCAGCGTGAATCCGTCGACAGCGACCGTAGCGCCGTCGGGGATCGCCGCGACGGCCTCCTGGACCGAGGCTATTCTCACCCCCTAACCTGACCCGTAACTGGGCAAAGCCGTCACAGCACGTAGCCGCCGCCGACGTTGATCACTTCGCCAGTCACGTACCCCGCCTCGTCGGATGCCAGAAACGCCACGACGGCGGCGACGTCGGCCGGCTGGCCGGCTCGGCCCAACGGGATCTTCGCGACCTGCTGCTCGCGGATCGCTTCAGGGATGCTTCGGGTCATGACTGTGTCGATAAATCCGGGGCAGATCGCGTTGACCGTCACCTGCGACCGGGCCAGCTCTTTGGCTGCTGTCCGGCTGAGGCCGACCACGCCCGCCTTGGCCGCGGCGTAATTGGCCTGGCCGATGTTGCCCATCCAGCTGGCCGATGAGATATTCACGATCCGGCCGCTTCCGGCGGCGCGCATGATGCGGCTGGCGGCGCGCGTCATGAAAAAGACGCCGGATAAATCTACGGCAATCACCTGGTGCCACTGCTCGTCGGTCATTTTGTGCAGCATGGCGTCGCGATTGATCCCGGCATTATTCACGAGAATGTCCAGGCGGCCATAACGATCGAGAATATTTTTTACGATGGCATCGCACTCGCCGGCCTGCGTCACGTCGAGGCGCACGCCGCTGGCCTGCTTGCCACAATCCCGAGCCACACGCTCGGCCTCTGAGAAATTTACATCCGCGCAGACGACGATCGCCCCCTCGTGAGCCAGCTTTCGGGCGATGCCCTCACCGATGCCGCGGCCCGCACCCGTAACGATCGCGATTTTTTCGTTTAGCAAGTCTCCAGATAGTAACGCCACGAGGCTTCGACGAAACGCTGAAGTCACGGCTCGAAGACAGTTGCGGCCTCGAAATCGGCACCGCAACGAAGCGCCGTTAGGTTGGACGCAAGACTTTCATGAAGCGCAGTACGTTCGCCTCCGCCGCCGTCATTGGCGGGAGCCTGGTGGGGAGTCTGATGCTGAGCCCGGTGCCGGGCCATAGCGTGACGGCCACGCCGATGGCGGCCACGACCGCGCTGCCGCGCACGGGGCAGCCGACGGCAGTCCTGCGCATCAAGCATGACGTCGACCTCGAGGCGCCGCAGACGCCGACCGAGATTTACGAGCAGTACGTCCCGCCGCCACCGCCGCCACCGCCGCCGGCGCCGGCTCCGGCCCGGGTCGCCGTCGTGCGTTCATGGGCGCCGGCCGCAGCCACGGTCACGATCGGCGTGCCGGTCTATCGACAGACGCGGAACCTGAACTGTGAAACCGCAGCCCTCCAGATGGGGCTCGCCTACTACGGCCATTACTACTCACAAGACGCGCTCTTCGCGTACGAAAATCCGGACCTGCGACGGCCCGTGGTCTCGAACGGCAGGGTTGTTCAGTGGGGTGACCCGTACACGAACTTCGTGGGCAGCGTGAACGGCAGCGAGACGGCCATGACGGGCTATGGCGTCTACTACCCGGTGATTCTCGCCATCGCGCGCTCACACGGGGTGCCCAATGCCTACGGCGGCGAGGGCTTCTCCCCCGGGACGATTTACGCCGAACTGGCGGCCCGGCACCCCGTCCAGATCTGGATGGAAGCCCGATGGTCGAGGCCGGCGATGGGCACCTGGACGGCCTGGGACGGCCGCCGCATCCGGTACTCGCTCGCCGAACACTCGGTGATCCTCACTGGGGTCTCGGGCACTATGGTTCGGGTGAACGATGACCAATTCGGGACCCAGTACTGGGTCAGCAAGGGCGTCTTCGAGCGTTCCTGGGCTGACTTCAACAACATGGCCGTTATTTATCGCTAGCAAGGTAGCGCAGGGCAACACGCACCGGCCCCTGGCGGCTCTCGTGCAAGAGTGGCACTTCATCTCGGGACAAAAGCCGGAACGCGCGAACCAGGTATAACCAGGCCACCGTGGCCAACGCGGCCGCGGCGATCAGTACTGGCAACCCGGCACGGGCCAGCAAAAGAACATATAGCCCGCCGAACGGCGCCGAGGCGGCCAGGCAGCGGACGCCGTAGCGCCACGGGATCGCGAGCGAAGCCCGATCGAACCAGCCCCAGGCGCCAAAGCTCAACACGATCGTGAGGCCTGTCGTCAGACCGACGGCCGCGACCGCGCCCAAAAGGCCGAAGCTTTGGATCAACCAGAGATCTGCCACGGCGGCGAAGCCAACTTGCGCGATGCTGACCAGAGCGTTGAGCCAGGCCAGCTCGCGAACCCGGACGACGAGGCCCCAGGGCGTCACCAGCAGCGCGAGAATAAAAAATCCCAGCATGATCGGCGCGATTTGCGCCGCGGGCGCCAGCTTGCTTGTATAAAGAATATTTATTAACGGCCCGAGCAACGCGCCGCCGGCAACGAGCAACGGACAGGCGACCAGGAAAATGCCTTTATAAAAGGCAACCACGGCGGCTCGCAGACGACCGGATTGATAATCTCCGCCCTCGAGGGTGCCGACGACCCACGCACCGGTCAGCAGGCTGGGAATCAAGGCGACGAGCCGTTGGGGAATGTTGTAGCCGGTGTCGTAAAACGCGACCGCCGACGGCCCAGAAAATCTAAGTAAAAATAAACTCTCGAACTGCAGCCCGACGGCCGACGCGATCAGCAGGCTCGGCAGCCAGCCGCTGGCATAGACCAGTAGTCGCCGCCATCCGACGCGATCGCCGGCCAGGCCCTCGGCGCGACGAATGCGCCTTAAGAGCATAAATAGATAAAACCCGGCCAACGCCGACTGGCCGGCGGCACCGGCGACGAGCACGCTGCCGAGGCCCCCGCCGCGGCGAAGAAAGATCAGCGCCAGGGCGAGGGTCAGGGCGCCGGCAATCGGCGTCGCGATCGCCTGGCTGCGCATGTCGTAGATCGCGACCAGGGCAAACGACAGGACGCCGGCGGCGATGCTCCCCAGCAGCAAGAACGTCCCCAGGGCGAGGAGGTCGGCCACATGGGCGTGCAGCACGCTGTCTATCACCGGGCGCAACGCAAAAATTATTGCGCTGGTGACCGCCCAGACGATGATCATGGCGATGGCGCTCTTGCGAAGCAGGTCGTGCGCCGCGGCCCGATCGCCACGCCCTAGGACTTCGGGTAGATATCGCAGCAATCCCTGGTCCTGTCCGAAGGTGGCCAGCAAGGCGAGATAGACCAGCACGCTGAGCACCAGCGTGTAGCGGCCGTACTCGCTGGTCGGCAGCTGGCGAACCAGGATGGCTCCGAGCGCGAGCGTGGCCACGGCGCTCGTTGCCCGCCACGCGATCGTCCAGCCGACTAGCGCCGTTGTGCGGTCCGCCAGCCCAGCGATCTTCGGCACGCTGGTGTCCGGAGGGTCGGCTGACGCCATGCCTCGCGGGATTATAGGTGGCTTCCGGCTACAATGCCGGGCGATGTTCCTCTGGGCGGACCTGGTCGAGCTGGTCCATCACCCGTTTTCGGCGCTACGTTTGATCGGCGCCCGCCGCCATCTGGGACACGGGCTGGTGGCCCTGGCCGTCTCGGTGACGCTGCCCGCGGCCGTGTCCGAGCTAGGCGCCCTCGGCCCGTATCGGCCCCCAGCCAACCTCGGCACGCTGCCGTCACTCACGGCCCAGGGGGCCGATATCTACGCCCGCTGGGTCTACCAGCACCGGTTCGCGTTGCCTATTTATGGCATTGTCCTGACGGTCCTGCTTTGGCTGGCGGCGGCCGGTCTGATTCACGTCATTGCTCGTGCGCTCGGGGGACGCGCCGACTTCGCCGGCCTGGTCAAGCTGGTCGGCTACGTCGCCCTGGTCGGCCTGGTCATACAGCCGGTCAATCTCATCGACGCGCTGCTCAAGCTCCAGGGAAACGCGCGGGCCGAGCTGTCCGTCGGCCAGCTGGCCGGCCTCCTGAGCGTGGCGATTTTTCTCTGGCAGAACGTGCTGCTCGTCTTGGCGACCCGAGAGCATTACGCGATATCGACCGAGCGGGCGATCGCCGCGGTCGTCGGTCCGATCGGCGCCGTGGTGGTGCTGGTTCTCGCGTTGATTATTTTTGCGATCGTGCTGGCGATTGTCGGTCAGCAACCGGCATGACCGGCGGACGCTTTCCGGATAGATTTCTCTGGGGCACGGCGACGGCGGCGCACCAGGTGGAGGGCGGCAACCACGCCAACGACTGGTGGGCCTGGGAACAGGTCCCGGGGCACATAAAAAATAACGACCGTTCAGACCCGGCCTGTCAGCATTACGAAAGATATATTTCGGACTTTGATTTACTGCGATCGCTGCATCAGAACGCGCATCGATTGTCTCTCGAGTGGTCCCGCATCGAGCCCGCCCCGGGCAAATTTTCGTCAACGGCCCTGGCGCACTATCGCGATGTCCTGCAGGCCCTGGGTGACCGCGGCATGGAGCCGTTCGTGACGCTGCATCATTTCACGAATCCGACCTGGATCGCGAACGCGGGCGGCTGGGACGCCCCCGGAACGGCGGAATACTTCGCCCGGTTCGCGGAGCGTGTCACGGATGCGCTCGGCGACCTGGCCCGCTACTGGATCACGATCAACGAGCCCACCGTGATCGCCTACCAGGGTTATGTCCGCGGCGAGTGGCCACCAGGTAGGCGCGACCTGGGCGCGGCCGTCCGGGTGCTGGCGACGCTGCTCCGCGGGCACTGGCTGGCGTACGAACGGATCAAGCGCCGTCGGCCCGAACTGCAGGTTGGGCTCGCGCATCACTTACGAGTGTTTGACCCGGCTCGCTGGTTCGCGCCACAGGATCGTGTCGTCGCCGCCGCCTTCGGCCGCGTATTTAACGAGACGATCTTGCGTTCGCTCCGCCAGGGTCGACTGGTTTTCCCGCTAACGCGAGCCGGGAAGCGGAGCGGTCCGCGCCACAGCCAGGACTTCATTGGCGTGAATTACTACACACGGGAGCTGGTCAAGTTCAATCATCGTTATGGCGCCGAGCTCTTCGGCGAGCGGATGCTGCCGGCCGAGGCGCGGCGTTCAGACTTGAAGTGGGAACTGTACCCGGACGGCCTGTATCGAACGTTGCTCTCGCTGCGACGCGAGCGCCGGCCGATTTTCATCACCGAGAATGGCATCGCGGACGCACAGGACACGATGCGGCCGGAGTTCCTGCTGACGCATGTCGGCGCGATGCTCCGGGCCATCGAGTCGGGCGCGCCGGTGCGAGGCTACTTTCACTGGACTTGCTTCGATAACTTCGAGTGGGCCGAGGGCTACAGTGCAAAATTTGGGTTGATCGCCTGCGATCCCCTGACCCAGGAACGCCGTCCCCGGCCCAGCGCCCGGCTCTATGCCCAAATTTGTCTCACGAACCAGGTTCCGGCTAGCGTCGAGCCTCCGCCAGCGCCTCCGCGGTCCGTTGAGCCAGCCGGCCCGGCCGACCTGCGATAGCCTGCTCGGACGGCCGTGGTGGTTCGCCCACGAGAAAACGATGCTCCATCTGGGCGATGACCTGACCGGAGATCTCGAGTTCGGCCGTGACCCGGTAGAGGCCGTCGGCGTGCAGCCGGACGACAGGTTCGGCGATCACGGCGGCGGGGTCGAGTTGGTCGGGGATCGTGATCCAGTCCTGGCCCTTGAATCGACGTTTCGCAAACCAGCCGCGGAACTCCCGCCAAAGGCTCGTCGAATGCGCGCGCTCGCGACGGATGCGCCAGCGGAGACGGGCCCGGCCATGACGCTGCGGATCGTCGTTGATGCAGACAATGCGTAAGTGCTGCAGCCGCCCGCGCGGCAGACGGAGCAGCAGGCCGTCGACCGCCGCCTGGTTCTCGGGCAGGTCGACGCTCAAGAACAACGGCGTAAAGGCATCGGCGACAGCCCGGTACGCGCGCTTCGGACGGCGCGCGTGATCGACAATGGCCGACGTAATCGCCGGAAAGTTATCCACGAGCTGGGAGATCAGCACGCCGCCGCAATGGGCGAACTTCTGCCGGCGAAAGCGATCGATCGCGAATCGCAACAAATGCGCCTGGTATTCCTGACTGGCCCGCACGTAGGCATCGCGACTGGGGTGCGCCGACGGCGGCCCGATGCCGCTCCGCGCCCATTCGGCCGGCTGGTACCCGGCATAGCGCCAGCTCTCGTCGTCATCGGCCACCGGCCAGCCCCGGTTCAGGTTGCGCCAAACGGGGGAGTTTGCGTTTGGCAGCGCCTGGGCACCGACTTCGGAGACAAAGGCCGGAGTCAGGCCCGCCAGGTCTCGCCAGTGCCCCTGGGACCAGCCATGGCCGGAATGCAAATCCTGGTCGCCGGCGCCGGCGAGCACCGGGCGCGACGGGTCGAGGGTTCGCATCAGGGCGGCGGCTTCTTCGTCAACGTCACGGTTGAGCTGCTCCGTGTGGCGCTCCCCCAGCCAGGCCAACGACCGGCTCCAGGGCGGATCGGCATGAACGGCATAGCAAATGACGGACGGTTTATTGAACAGCACGTGAACCAGCTCTTCGGCCTGGGCCATCACGGCTTCGCGAAAGAACGCGAGCGAACGGACGTCTGTCCGATGGACGTATGAGCCGGTAAGGGGCATGTCCTGCCAGATCAGAAGCCCGGCGCGATCGGCGGCCTCATACAGCGCCGGCGCCTCGACATGAGCGTTGAGGCGCAGCATGTCCATGTTCGCCAGGCGGGCAAGCTCGAGATCTGACGCAAGCAGCTCGTCGCCGGCCCCATCGAGGAAAAATTCGCTGCAGTAATTGGCGCCGCGCATGAACATCGGCCGGCCATTGACGGAAAACGTCCAGCCCTCGGCGCGCGCCTGCAGGCTGGCATCACGGATGCCGAAGGTCTCGCGGAGAGTTGCGCTCCGGCGCTCGTCGGCCGTGATATCGAGCTCCGCCCGATAGAGGGCCGGCTCGCCGTGCGTCCACGGATACCAGAGCTGGGGATCCGGCAGGGCGAACTCGACGACCAGGTCTTGGACGTCGTGGCCGTTCATCCGGAAGGCGCGGCGCATCTCCAGCGGCGCAGGAATCTCGAAGCTTTGCCCGGCGATGCGGATGGCCAGCTCCCCGGTCATGATCCGGCCATCGAGGTTGCGCAGCCGGATGCGCAATGTCAACCGCGCCAGGTCACCCTGCTCGAGGCGCGACTCGCAGTGCATCCATTCGGCGACGACGTGACCGACCTGTTCGAGCAGCACCGGCCGCCACAGCCCCATCGGCACATGCCAGACATACTGCTCACCGAGCCGGCCGAGCTCGCGGCTGGGATAAGGTTTCGTGTCCGAGTCGCTGTATAAGCCCATCAGGTGGCGTTTTGCGGCCAGGTCGGTCTCGACGGGCGCTTCGATGCAGACGGCCAGGACGTTCTCTTCGAGCAAAAACGATGAGATATCAAAGCTAAACGGCGCGAAGTAGCCATAGTGGCTGCCGAGCAGCCGGCCGTTCAGCCAGACGTTCGCGACCAGGAAGGCCCCCTCGAATCTGAGTAACGTCCGTTGCCGGTGACGGGGTCGCGGAAAACGCGTTCGATACCAGATCGCTTCGTTACCCGTTGTCGCGCCATGCAGCCGCGGCACCTGCGCCGGCGCCCAGGCATCGTCGTCGAAGTCAAGTCTCGGAAATCCGCGGTCTTCACCCTCGCCGAGGGTCGCGATCGCCATCCGCCAGCCGGCGTTGAGCTCCTGGCGGTTCAGCGCCTGAGCCGGATATAACGACAGACAGTCATTCAGCGGCATCAGGACGTCCTCTCGGGCATCACGCCGTCCACGGAACGTACGCGATAAAACTCCGGCGACTTGTGAAACTCGTCGGCGTAGCCCTCGGCCAGGTGCTGCTCGACGTCATCGAGACCGCTGGCCTCGACCAGCACCAGGACGCAGCCGCCGAAGCCGCCGCCCATCATCCGCGCGCCGATCACCTGCGGTACCCCGGCGGCGAGCTCCACGAGGCAGTCAAGCTCCCGGCAGCTTACCGCGAAATCGAGCCGAAGACTCTCATGAGATTTGTAGAGCAACGGTCCAAGACCCCGCGGGGCGCGCCGGCGAAGCGCATCGGCAGCCTGCAGGACGCGAGAATTTTCACTCACGACGTGCCGGGCGCGGCCCCGCTCGACCGGGTTCGAAATTCGCTCCAGGTCGGCTTCGGTCGCATCTCGCAGGCTGGTGAGCCCAAGCGCGGCGGCGGCCGACTCGCACTCCCTGCGACGCTCGTTATAGGCCGACGAGGCCAGCTCATGGCGCACCCGGCTATCGGCCAGGATCCAGGCGAAACGGCCGTCCGGAAGCGGCACCTGCTCGTCCTGCAGCGAGCGGCAATCGAGGAGGATGGCATTGCCGCCGCGGGCCTTGAGCGCGGTGAACTGGTCCATGATGCCGGTCTGCGCGCCGACGAACCCATTCTCGGCGGCCTGGCAGAGCCTGGCGGTCTCGATTGGCGCCACTTCGATGCCACGGGCGGACATCAAGGCAACGGCCGTCGCGACCTCGACCGCGCCCGACGAGCTCATTCCCGAACCAACCGGAAGTTCCGAGGCCACGAACGCATCAAAGCCGGGTCCCGGACCATGGCGCTGATCGATCTCGCGGGCGACGCCAATGAGATAGTCGCTCCAGTCGCCCCGCCGGCGGGGTGGCAGCTGGTCCAGCTCGACGGCGGCCTGGTACCGATCGCTGCGCAACGCGACCCGGGCGTCGCGCCGCAACCGGACGGCGACCCCCAGATGCCGATCGATGGCGGCCGGCAGCACGAAGCCGTCGTTGTAGTCGGTGTGCTCGCCGATGATATTGATCCGCCCGGGAGCGACCGCGACGGCCCCCGGGGGATAGCCGAACGCCTGGCGGAAGCCGGCTCTCGCGCGTTCATCGAGCTGGTGTGATGCGCTCATGCTGTGCCGCCCATCCGGGCGAACAGCCAGGTCAGCGCGTCGTTCACGTTTCCAGCCGTTGGCAGCTCTGGCTCGGTGCGACCCTGACGATCAAAGCGCCATGTCTGGATGCCAATGGCCGGACGTCCATCGCGCAGCGCCAGAGCAATCTCCGATAGGGTGCCAAGACCGCCGCCCAGGGCGACGACGCCGTCCGCGGTCCGCGCCAGGACGGCATTGCGGGCGTGGCCCAGCCCGGTCGCGATCGCCAAGTCGATGTAGGCATTGGCGTCGTCCGGCTCGTCACCCGGCAGCAATCCGACGGTGAGGCCGCCGGCCGCCCGGGCGCCGCGGGCCGCGTGCTCCATCACGCCGGTCAGCCCGCCGCAGATCAGGATGGCTCCGCGTTCGGCGATACCATGGCCCAACTCGAAGGCCAGGTCGGCGAGTGACGTCTGGGGGTCTGACTCACCGCAGACCGCGACCAGGCGCCGTCGAGAGTTCAACGACTACGAACTATAGCCTTAGATTGTCCGTAACGGAATGACGCTCGCCTGTTTGAAGTTCCGGATGCTGACCTGGGCCGCCAGGTGCGACGCCACGTCGCGATAAACGGCCGCCAGTGGCGAGTCCGGTTCGTGAACCATCAATGGCACGCCGGGGCCGCCACCCTCGCGAATGCGCCGGTCGAGTGGGATCTCGCCCAGGAACGGGATTTTCATACGCTCTGCCAGGGCTTTCGCGCCGCCGTGGCCAAAGATATCTTCCCGTTGCCCGCAATGCGGACAGGTGAAGAAGCTCATGTTCTCGACCAAGCCCAGGTTGGGGACTTTCAGGGTGTTGAACATCTGGATGGCGCGCCCCACATCGGCCGTTGCGACGTCCTGGGGGGTCGAGACGACGACGGCTCCGGTCATCGGAATGCTCTGGGACATCGTCAGTTGCACGTCACCCGTCCCTGGCGGCAGGTCGACGACGAGATAGTCCAATTCGCCCCAGTTGACGTCGAACAGAAACTGCCGGACAGCGCCCGACAGCATCGGCCCCCGCCAGATGGCCGGCTTGTCGGCCTCGATGAAGAACGCGATCGAGATAATTTTGATGCCGTAACGCTGGATCGGGATGATCTTCTCGTTCTCAGCGTACGGCTTCTCGTGCTCGGCCCCCAGAAGGATCGGCACGTTCGGGCCATAGACGTCGGCATCGAGGACGCCGGTTCGGGCCCCAAGTTGCGACAGCGCCAGCGCGATGTTCACGGCGCAGGTCGATTTGCCCACGCCGCCCTTGCCGGCGCCCACCGAGACAATATTTTTGACGCCCGGCACCTGCTGCTTCTGCGGCACGCCGCCTGTGCGCGAAACCTGCGCGTCCCACTTGATGTCGGCCTTGGGGGAGCCCGGCAGGGTCGCCAGCGCCGCGTCGATATCGTCGTGGATCTTGTTCTTCAATGGACAGGCCGGCGTGGTCAGGACGACCCGCATGCCGATGGTGTTCCCATCGATCACCACCACGTCCTGGATCATCTTGAGCTCCATCATCGGGCGGTGAAGCTCAGGATCCTGCACCGTGGCCAGCGCCTCAAGGACAGTTTGTTCTGAGAGCTGGGTGACTGCCATCAAGCTAAGTTTAGCGCGAGCCCCGGATGTAACTCACGATGATGTCGTCGATCAGGCGTTCGACTGGCGCGAGGTCGTCGGTGAAGACGATCCCATTGGGGTGTGCCTGCCGGATGTTGCCGCCGCTCAGGGCGTCGGCAATGATCGGCTGGAGCTTCGGATCCGTCTCCGCGTTCAGACGGTCCCGGACCTCGCCCAGCGAGGTGCCCGACGAGGTCGCAAAGATGACGCTGTTATTGAAGCGCCCACGGGCGTCAACGATAAAGACATCTGGAAAGACCGACGTCAGAGTCCCGGATAGCGCGTCCACCAGCCGGTAGTCCGTCTCCGTGCGGCCCGCATTAACCGCGAGCACTCCGCCTGGATTGAGATGCCGCTTGGCGCTTTCGAAGAATTCTCTGGTCGTCAAATAAAACGGGATGTAGGGCTGCCGGTAAGCATCGACCAGGATCAGGTCATATTGCCCGGCCTGGGTGGCCATCCAGTAGCGCCCGTCGGCAACCGTCACGTGCAGGTTTGGCTCGGTCATCGCGAAGTACTTGCGGCCGACGTCGACGATCTTCGGATCGAGCTCCACCCCATCGACGGCGACGGGTCCGATGAACTCGCCCAGCTGTCGGACTATGGTTCCGCCAGCCAGACCGACGACGGCAACCCGTTTGGGCGACCGGCCGGATCCAACGTATCGCGAGAGCAGCACATCGTCCCAGTAGGCATTCGTGTACGTCGCCGTTGGGTCATAGACGGAATGCACGGCCTGCCCCTCATTGAGGACGAGTTGCGTCTCCGTTCCGACCCTGACGACCTGGATGTAGTTGTAGGCGGACTCCGTCTCGTACAACCGCTCCCCGTACGCCGCCGCCCGGATCGCGCCTCCCGACAGGAACGCCAGGCCGGCGATCACCAGCGGGACGAGCAGATAGAGGCGATTCCGGCCGGTACCCACCAGGCCTGCAGCGGAAATCGCCCCCAGGAGAAAGGCCAAAAGGAAGATCGTCGGTCGAGTGCCGAACGTTGGAATCAACCAGAAGACTGGCACGAAGGTTCCGAGGATGGAACCCAGCGTCGAAAGGGCATATACGGCCCCGGCGGCGTTGCCTGCCGTCTCCAGGTGCTGGATCCGGAGCCGGATCACAAAGGGCGAGACCATCCCCAGCAGGATGACCGGTGCCGCGAACAGGATGATCACCGAGAGGAGCGACCCGAGCACGAGACCGATCGACAGCTGTCCGAAGCCGCTCTGCGCCTGCGACAGGATTGGCCGCGACAGGATCGGAATGGCCGCCGTCAGCAGCGCGGCCGCCGCCGTGAGCTTGAAGAGCAGCCGCGCATCCGGGCGGCGATCGGCCAGCCGGCCCCCCAGGTAATAACCGATCGTCAGGTAGATCAGGATCAGGCCAATCAGCGTTCCCCAGATGAACAGGGACTGGCCGAAGAACGGCGCCAGCAGGCGGGCGGCGGCGAACTCGATTCCGAGGCTCGCCAGCCCACCGATGAAGGCGAGCGGCAGCAGTAGCCGCCCACGCCAGTGCGCAGCCGATGATGGCAGCCGGGGCACGCCTGCCAACTCGGATTCGATCTCGGAGCGCATGGTCGGTTTCAGGATACGCGGGGCCGGGCGACGATTCCGTCATCGATCCGTAACCGGCACCCCGTTCGGGTGTAACAGGCGGGGGCGGCGCCATATGGCGCCGCGTATTCAACTCGTATTAGTTAACAGTTCATCGAGTTCATTTCAAGGAGGACCTCATAAGAATGTTTCGCATCACGTCGAAGCTGAAGATCGCGAGCGGGATCGCGGCCGGTGCGCTCACGTTGGGCGCCGCCGGCGCGTATGCCGCGAACGCGAATAACAACGGCACCATCCCGGTGTCAACGCTGCATAACGTCGACCTCGGCACCAATGCCGGCACGTTGACGCTTAAGTCGACGAGCGGCAACACGACAAGCCTGACGATTCCGGCGACGTTCCAGAATCAGGGCCGGTGTGTCGCGCTCTTCGCGCAGCACCAGGATCTGGTGCTTGTG
>VBGO01000446.1 GCA_005882525.1 Chloroflexota bacterium | reverse complement strand
TCACCCTGACCTTGCTCGGCGGTGGCATCGGGTTCTGGTTCTTCTTCGGCGATGCTGCGCGGCTGGGTCTGATCAATGCGCTGCTCCACATTCCGCGTACCTACGACCGCTTCGACGCGCCGATCAATATTCAGTGGTACAACCCCATCCTTTCGTACTATCTGCCGCAGCGGTCGTTCGTCTTCGGTGCCGCCATCGTGATGGCGGTCCTGCTGCTGCTGACGCCGCCGCTGATGACGACGCCGTTCTTTCGCTGGCGCGAAACGTTTACCGCGATCCGTTCATCGTGGCGGCGCTGGACGCTGAAGAGCGAGGCGGTCGCCTTCCTGACGGCCGGCGCGCTGACCGGTCTGCTGCCGCTCTTCCACGTGCACAGTCTTGTCGTGCTCGGCATCGTCACCGGCTGCTGGGCGCTGCTCTTTCCGCGGCCGGCATGGCTGGGGTGCTTCGCCGTCATGCTCCTGCTCGCCGTGCCGCGGCTGCTGATGGCAGTGCCGGGCGATCCCGGCGCCCCGCCGGAGCACCAGTATCCTCGCTGGTTGATCGGCTGGATGTCGGGCACCGATTCCCCACCCTGGTTCTGGGTCAAGAACACGGGACT
>VBGO01000445.1 GCA_005882525.1 Chloroflexota bacterium | reverse complement strand
CTGCTCAGCCCGCTGGCGCTGCGTAGGCGCATCCGCCTGCTGATTGCGCCCTTCAGCCTGGTCTTCCTGGTGGCGAACCTGATCAAGTTCCAGCCCTGGGATTGGGACAACAGCAAGTTGCTGGTGTTCTGGTACCTGGCGAGCGCGGTGGCGGTCGGCGCGGTCCTGATCCGAATCGCGCGGGTGCACGTGGTCGGGGCGATCGTCGCCACGGCGATCTGGTTGAGCCTGGTGGCCTCCGGCGTGCTTTCGTTGATGCAGTTCTTGCCGCCGCAGGGCCCGGCCTACCTCTGGTTCTCGACCGAGGAAGTGCAACTCGCCGCGGAGGTGCGACGGCTGACACCGCCGAAGGCGGTCTTCGTCACCGGGGAGGAGCCGACCAATCCGATCGCCGACCTGGCGGGACGCCCGGTCCTGATGAGCTACCCCGGGTGGCTCTGGAGCTACGGGATCAACTACACGCAGCGGGAGGCGGACCTCGCCCGCATCTACAACGGCGGTGCCCCGGCGCTCGATCTGCTTCGTCACTACCATGCGGACTACGTCGTGATCGGGCCCGACGAACGCATCGCGCTCAACCCCAACGTCGACTATTTCCGCACGCAATTCCGGCTCGCGCTGCACACGCCGAACTACGACGTTTACGCCGTGCCCTAACTTAGAATGCTGGCGTGCTGACGCGCTTCCTGATCCACGTGGTCGCGCTGCTGTTCGTGTTCTATGTGGTCTGGGGCATCCGCGGTGGCGTGCTGTGGGCGGCGGTCGTGATGGCGCTCATCCTGGGCCTGGTCAACGCGATCATCCGTCCGGTCCTCCTGATCCTGACCTTGCCGGTCACGATCCTGACGCTGGGCCTGTTTGTCATCATCCTGAATGCCCTCCTGTTCGGTCTATCGTTCGCCATCCTGCAGGGCATCATGAACGTGCACTTCGCTCTGACCTTCGCCCAGATCCTGATCGGCTACCTGATCTACGTGATCGTCAGCACGGTCCTGACACACGTGGTCCACTAGAAGGCCCAGTAGCCTCGACCGAAGGCCAGCGAAAAAACCGCCAGGGCCACAAACGACAGTCCAACCATCGGGAGATAGAGCCAGGCGCGTCGAATGCGACCGGCCAGCAAGAAGAGCGGGTACATGCTGAGGAGATATCGGGGGATGCTCAGCCAGAACGGTAGGAAGGTGACCATCACCGTGAGGGCGGTCGCGTAGACGGCGTCGGCGGGCCGCAGCCGCAACCAGCTGAGGGCCGCGGTGGCGTAGGCCGTGATCCCACCGGCGATCTCGCCGCCCCCGACCGTGAGCTTCTCCCAGGGCACCCGCCAGCTGAGGCCGCGAATGGCATTGGCGAAGCCCGTCCAGGGCGCCGAGAGAGAATGCGACCAGTGCTCGCGCTGCACCGTGATGAAGGCGAGCGGCGCGCCCAGGACGAGCAGGTTGGTCAGCAGGTAGGTCAAAAACCCCAGCACGATCACGAACGGGGAGACGATCGCCGGCCCGACACGGCCAAGGGTGCGTCGGGCGTTGAAGAGCTCGATCAGGAGGAACGGCAAGAGCGCCCACCCAACAAGCCTGCCGCCATCCAGCGCTGGCGGCGCGCGGCCAGCACTGCGCCAAACGCGAGGGCGCAGAAGACAGCCTCCGTGTAGCCGACGAGTAAGAAATAGGCGGTGGGGAACACGGTGAAGAAGGCCGCCGCACGCCAGGCCGCCTTCGGCGGCGCATCGACGCGGGCCACCTCGTAAAGAAGGATGGCGGCGACCACTCCGGCCACGTTGCTGATCAGGAGCGCCGCCGTCCGTGCCGGCAGGCCGACGGCCGCCACCGCACTGATCA
>VBGO01000040.1 GCA_005882525.1 Chloroflexota bacterium | reverse complement strand
CGTGAGATCGGGTGCTTACGAACGAGCTGATTGGGGCTCTGTTTGCCTAGGACGACCGCCTCGACCAGGAACCGCGCCAACTGCATGCCGCCACCTCCAGTGGCGGTCCGGTATCACCTGAGACATGCTATGGCCGACCGGTCCGGTAACTACTGAACTCTCACACCGGGCCCCCGACCAAATTTGAACTCGAAATCGACGATTTCGGCGCCTGTCGGGCCAAGCCGGGTCACAGCCGGGTAACAGATTCCTGGAGAACCTCGCACAGGAATCGCGTAGCAATGACTTGTCGTCCGCCGATGTGAATTCAATCGCAAGCAATCGCTGGCCCCCCGACGCTTCAAGCCTGCGGACGCACGGTCCTCACTTGACAAGACCGTGAGGCACCGCGTTCAGAATTCCAAGCCCGGTTGTTCGCAGCAGAAACGTGCATGACGTGCATTCGACGGCCGTCCGATAGACGGCCGCTCCCTTTAGGGGTCCGGATCCCTCGGCACACCTTCAAGAGTCCGACTTAGGTCGGACCCACAAAGGCACTCAGACAAGGACCGCGCCCGCCCGCTCATGCCATCGCCGCACGTTTACGGCGGCGATCAGCAGCCATAGGCAGAGCGACCCCTCGGCAATCCCGGATGGCAACAGGACGTACGGAAACAGGTGCGCTGCGAACCCAGGGGACAGGAGGTTCGCGAAGCTGTTGACCAGGTAGGCCAGGCCTCCAATTGTCATTAGCACGCCGATAGTCCTGGGCAGAAAGCCCGAGGCGAACACGAGGTAGCCGACCGACAGGCAGTAGAAGCCGAAGAACACCAGGGCGATGGCCACGCCGATCGATTGCACCTGCAGAGGCAGGCCGACCAGCATTAGGGCCTGTTCCGAGGTCAGCGCGGTCGACGGCTGTGCGCTGCTCAGGGCCACGAGTGGCGCCACGCCGAAGAACGTAGTCGCGGTCTCGACTGCCGTTCCGACCAGAACCAAAGCCGCCACCAGCAAGGCAATGCCCCTATCCACTACGTGGAACAGGTAATAGAAAAGCAGAGCCAGCGGCACGTCGCGACGAGTATCACAGCGTGCGCCGCCAAACCCGAGCGATAGAGGAGCTCGTGACCCTCGATGCTCCGAGCTGTCGCCGTGGGATCGCCGGCAACGATTGTCGCCGCGGGGACGAAGCCCAGGGCGAAAAAACCTCCCACGAAGACGATCAGATAGAGGGCACCAGCAAGTCTTGCCCAACCGGCTGGCGACGAACCGACAATCCTTTCCATGACTGACCTCCTGATTGACCCACGCTTCAGTGTCACGTTGACTTGACGTTGAGGAGGCTAGGCTCCACGGGGTGGTGGTGAGACCCGTGGAATCCCGTGTTGAGCACTTGGTCAGATCACCCGCTGTGGTCGGCGCGCGGCCGTAGTAAGTTCGATCGCCATGGCGAGAGCTATCCGCCGGCGGGGCAATTTGCCGGCCGAGACAACGAGCTTTATCGGCCGGCGCCGCGAGCTGGCCGAACTCAGGGCGAGGCTCACTGAGGGACGGCTGGTCAGCGTGGTCGGACCCGGTGGGGTCGGGAAAACGCGCCTCGCCGTCCGGGCAGCGACGGAGCTGGGGCGCGGCTTCGCGGCGGGCAGCTGGCTCGTCGAGCTGGCGGACGTTCGGGAGCCGCAGCTGGTGGCCCACGCGGTCGCCGCTGGCCTCGACCTGCGTGACCAGGCGGCGAGGGACCCGTTAGGCCTCGTCCTCTCCTATCTCAAGGAGCGCGAGCTGCTGCTGGTAGTGGACAACTGTGAGCATTTGTTGGAGGCGGTTGCTCACGTCCTGGCAGATGTGCTCGGCGCGGCACCAGCCGTTCGGGTAATCGCCACCAGTAGAGAGCCATTGTCGATCGCGGGTGAATTCTTGGCCCCGATCGCGCCTCTGCCGTTCCCCGAGGTTCGGGCGCGCTCCGACGCTGAACTCCGCCACAACGAGGCCGTGCAGCTGTTCACAGAGCGGGCGCGCGCAGCCTCGGGCACGTTCGAGCTCAACGGCGAGAATCAAGCCGCCGTGGCGAGCATCTGCCGCCGCCTCGACGGCATGCCTCTCGCTATCGAGCTGGCAGCGGTGAGGACACGAGCTCTATCGGTCGAGCAGATATTGAAGCGCCTGGACGACCGCTTCGAACTGCTCACCCGCGGGACGCGGACGGCGCTGCCCCGCCATCAGACCCTCCGCGCGGCCATGGACTGGAGCAATGACCTCCTGGCTGCAAACGAGCGGATCCTCCTGCGGCGGCTAGCTGTCTTCGTAGGTAGGTTCACGATTGAGGACGTCGAAGCCGTCGTCGCTTCAGCTGACGTTCCCCGAGCCGAAGTTCTGGACCTGATCTCGTCGCTGATCGACAAGTCGCTCGTGATGAAGGAGGAACTCCGAGGCCTACCCTGCCATCGCCTGCACGAGACGATGCGTGAATACGCCGCGGTCAAAATGCGCGATGCCGGTGAGGAGGAAGTCGTGCACGCGCGCTGTGACCAGTACTACGTGTCAGCGTGCCGGGACTCGGCACCCAACGCTCGTTATCGCCTCCCCGAGTGGTTGAGGTGGCTGGACCTCGAGATCGAAAACGTCCGAGCTGTCATCCAGCGGTGTCTCATTCGTCGGGAGTTCGCGGCCGGCGTCGAGTTGGTCACATCCCTGGGCCCGTACTGGATCACCCGCGGGACCAGCGAAGGAGCGCGATGGCTCGACGAGCTGTTGGCGGAGGCGCCGCAGGCTGTGGACGGATACGCGCACGCCTGCTTTCTGCGTGCGTCTTTAGCACTGCTCCAGGCTGACGTGCCCGCAGCCAGGTCAACCCTCGATCGAACGATGGTCTTGAATCGAGCCTCAGGTAACACTTCCCTGCTGTCCCAGTCGCTATCTATGGCCTCAGTGGCGGCGAACATGGCCGGCGACCGGGAATCAGCCAGAGAGCTGCTTCAAGAAGCCCTGTCTTTGACAGCTGGTCTGAGTGATGTTTCAGCCCAGTTGGGACTCCTACAGGCTCGCGCACTGGATGGGCTGTTCAACGGCGACCTCGACGCGGTGAGATCCGCCTCCGCGGAAGGGGCTCGTCGGAGTCGGGAGGTGGGGGATCTCTACTCGCTCGGCGTCCTCCTGACCAATCGAGGCATAGCCGCCCTCCTGAGCGATCAACTCGATGAGGCAAAGCAGAGCTTCATCGAGGTCTTGCGGGTTGCAAGCGAGCTGGACGATCGGGTCGCGCTACATCACTCGCTTGGCGCTATCAGCTATCACGCGGCGCGGTCTGGACAGCCGAGTCTTTCCGCACAGCTCCTGGGCGCCGCTGACGCCATACGAGCCGAGGCCGACGCGAGGGAGCTGGCACCACTCGTTCCTCTGCTGGCACAAGCGAGAGAGTTGACCATGGCCGGCCTCGGGAAACCCCGATTCGAGGCCGAGTACGGCGCGGGGCGGCAGTTGAGCCGCGAGGCGGCAATCGCATTGGCGCTCGGCGAGACGCCACATTCTCGACTGCCAGCGAGAAAGGATCCAGGCTTGGCCCTGCTGGGAAACCGAGAAGCAGACGTGGCGCGGCTGGTGGCCGAGGGCATGTCCAACAAGCAGATCGGATCGCGCCTCTTCATATCCGAGCGCACTGTCGAGGGTCACGTACGCAGCATCATGAACAAGCTCGGCTTGAACTCGCGGGCCCAGATCGCAGCATGGGTGTCATCGTTCAGTCAGTAAGTCGCTCGGCGCGGTCAGCACTTCGGCCGCCGAGGGCGTCACGAGGAGTGCGTGCGCTGGCTATCTCCCTATTCGTCATTTAGACGTTCGTCTAGTAATCCAGCGGAAAAACCGCAGCGCATCTGGACGCATTCCGGCCGAGACGTCGAAGTTTCGAATCGAAAGCGCTCAAAATCGCCGTTTCTGGACGGAGAGTCTCAGAGTTCGGGACCGTGAGGCCCTGGGTTCAAATCCCGGGCCCCCGGACCAATTTCGAGTTCAAACTCGGGCGATTCCGGCTGGCTGACAGGGACTCGCGTCACGTTGAGGTCACGGATTCCACGGGAAGCCACCTGAACAGCGTTAACGGGTCATGCCAATAGTCGCTGTGGCTACGTCGGCGAGCCTGCGCTGAATGCCTTCACGAACCTGAGGTCTTCGGCTGCTGGATCCTTACGGTTGCCGAGTCTTCCGATAGTCTCGCAAGACGAGCGCGAGTCGAGCTCGTCCAGCTGAGCCTGCCTCCCGACGAGTTGCCGAACATCGTCAGGAGCGCTCACGAGATGGTCGGCTTCTGGCTCGCAATTCCGACCGCTGGTGGCGCGACACGGCCGACCTCATCGTGTTCGGGCTGGAACAGATGGTGCCGAATCGCAAGGGCCCGCGCCGGTTGCCTTGACCCCGAAGATCAACAACCACACGACGAAGACGAACTCGGCGGCGCCGCCGACCTGACCGACCTCGAACACATAGGGAAGGTCGGGCGCAAGAAGATTGGCTAGGAACTGTCCGATCCAGCTCATCGCGGCGACTAGCAGCAGTGCGCCCACGAGCCACGGGATCTGGCGAGACCTAATGACCAGGTAGCCGAGCGGAACGAGCCACAGGCCGAAGAACATCTCGTCGATCACGAGCCCGTTGGCATGGGCGTCGACGAACAGCGAGGCGAGCGCATTTGACGCCGGGGCGCCGAACGCCTGGATGTAGGCGGGGTTGGTGGCGATGGTCAGCACGTTGTAGAGGTTGATGTCGCTCAGGTAGATCACGACGATCTCGATAGCGACTAGCACTACCATCGCCGCGGCCGCAAGCCGGTCGACGTGGCGCAGCAGCAGGTACAGAGCCATGCCCGCGAGCAGAAAAAATGTTCCCGATATCAGGTCGATGGTCAGGCTGACGCGGAACAGTGACGTCGACGCTCGGATCCTGTCGATCAGGCCCGAGCCGCCGCCCGAACCCTCGATGCTCGAGCGGATCGCGATCGCTGCCACGAAACAAACGCTGGCCAGCAGATAGAGCGAGCCCGCGATTCGGGCCAAGATCTTCGGCGATCTCAACGGGCTCTCAGGCGCGTGGCGAGGTAGATGATCATGCCCACGGGAGTGATCAGCGCCACCAGGCTGATGGTGAAGAGAACGGCGCCGACCGTCACGTCGACCCAGGCCGGACCGGCTTCGGAGGCCGCGGTGATCCAGCGAAACGTAGACATGATGAGGAGCACGCCTGGATATCCGCCTGGGGGAATCAGGGTGCCTAGCAGCTTCTCGCGGGTGGTCCAGGTTTTCGAGACCCAGAGCAGGATCGCTCCGACAGGCCAGGCGGCCACCAGCAGGATGAGCGCAAGCACCTCCAAGGTCCCGAAGCGCCGGGTCGTGGCAACAGAGGTTCGCGCCTTTTCGCCGCCGCGGGCTTCGGCTGCAATGTCGGCGGGGTCGCCGAGGCGCTCCAGAAGGTTCATGAGGGCGGCGTCGGACTCGTCGGCCAGGCCGCCGCGCTCCTCCGCAATGTGGCGGCGAATCTCGTCGATGATCTCGTTGCGGCTGTCAGGGGACAGGTCGGTCAGTTCTCGCTCCAGGCGCTGCAGATATTCGTCCACCAATTGCCTGGCGTGGCCTGCGGTCATCACTGTCGTGCTCCGTTCCGAAAGATGGTGTCCACCGAGTCGCGAAACCTGAACCACTCGTCGCGGAACTGGGCCACAGCCTTCTGGCCGGAACGGCTCAGCCGGTAGTAGCGCCGCGGTGCGCCGCCGGGTGTATCGCGCCACTCCGTCTCGACCAGACCCTCGGAGCGCATGCGGCTCAGCAGGGGATAGATCGTCCCTTCACTGACCACGAGCTCACCCCTGGCACGCAACATCTGGATCACCTCTCCGCCATAGCGCGGCATCTCCTTGAGCATCGCCAGCACGCAGTACTCGATGACTCCTTTCCGAAGCTGTGTGGCGAGGCCATCGATCGGCACCGGCGATACTGTAGCGCAAGGATCCTTGCATTGCAAGGCTCGCCACTTCTTCTAAGAAACTTTTCAACGCGAGACTAGACAGCAACTCAGTTCGCGCTATCGACTTCCATGAAGGTGATGCTGTCGATGAGGCCGCGTTGAAGGCGTCATTCTCGAAGCTGTGCGGCTGAACATGTTGAAGGTGCGCAAGCGATAGCCGACTGAGACAATCAACCTCCGAGTTTGTGTGTCGTTGGCGCAAACACGTGCAGTGGGGCATGAGTCCGCGGAGGGCGCAAAGGCCTAGTCGGCGACAGTCATGATCACGTTTCCGACCTTCTGCTCAGTGTCAACATACCGATGCGCCTCGACCACCTCGCCGAGCGCGTAAGTGCGGTCGATCACTACTCGGTATCTACCGGCCTCGATTAGCTCCTTGAGGAAGACGACATCCTCTTTCGTCGCTGCACGAGCCGGGAAGATCACCTTCTTGTCCTGGGAGCGCGTAGTGAGCACGCGCCAGAAGTTGTCGAATCCGTCGGTGGGCAGGAACCGCCCGCCCGGCTTTAATGAGTCGCGGCTCCTCACGAAAGAGTGCTTTCCTACAGCGTCGAAGATGACGTCGTAACTCTGGCCGTTCTCGGTGAAGTCTTCCTTGGTGTAGTCAATGACATCGTCGGCGCCGAGCGACTTCACGAGCTCCAGGTTCTTTGTACTCGTGACCGCCGTCACGTGAGCGCCGAAATACTTTGCCAGTTGGACGCCCGCGGTGCCGATGGCGCCCGACCCGCCGTAGACGAGAACTGAATCTCCGTTCTTCACATTGCCTGCGCGGAGTGGGCTGAGTGCGTAGAGGCCGCCATCGGTGATCCCCGCAGCCTCGACGTGGCTGAGATTCTTTGGCTTTCGCGTCATGCGTGAGCTCTCCGGCCTCGAGATGAACTCCGCGTAGGCGCCAAATCTAAAGCCGGTACTGCCGAAAACCTCGTCCCCGGCCGCGAACTCCTTGACTGCCGGCCCGACGGCCTCGACCACGCCGGAGAAATCGCCGCCAAGGATCGGCTGCCGCGGCCGCAGAAGGCCGAAGATGGCGCGACTCACAAGCTCGAAGCCACGGCCGCTGTTGCGATTGGCTTGGCGTGTCGCGCAATCGGCGCGCGTCACCGCGACGGCGTAGATCCGGACCAGGACCTCGTCGTCCCTGGGGAGGGGCTTTTCTACATCTTCGATGTGCAGGACGTCTGGACCTCCGTACCGGTCGAAGACGACTGCTCGCACGACTCGGAACTCTAGTGCGCATCGCGCCGATGCGCCAACACGATGCGGCACCTCGATCGGCCCGCTCGTATGCCATGGACGGTTGAGGGACGAGTAGTCTGGCCGTCGTGGACGGTGCGGCGCCGCTGACGGTCTACCTCGCCGACACCGACCGAGGGGCTGTGGCGCTCGTGGGCGGCAAGGGCGCAAACCTCGGCGAACTGCTAAGGGCCGGCTTTCCAGTGCCCAATGGGTTCGTGCTGACGACCCGCGCCTACGCCTTGGCCGCGGAGGGGGCGGGCGTCGACCCGGCACGACCGGCCGAGGCTGCGGAGCGGCTACGCGCCGCAGCGATGCCCGAAGCGATCGCTAACGCCGCGCGCAGGGCTTACGCCGCACTCGACGCTGGGCGCGTCGCCGTGCGGTCGTCGGCCACAGCCGAGGACCTGCCTGGCGCTTCGTTCGCGGGCCAGCAGGACACCTACCTCGACGTTTCCGGCGTGGACAGCCTCCTCGACGCGATCCCCCGCTGCTGGGCGTCGCTGTGGAACGAGCGAGCGGTCGCCTACCGGCGTGCAAATGGCGTCGACGACAAAAGGGTCAGCCTTGCCGTGGTCGTGCAAGAGATGGTGGATGCCTCCGCGGCGGGCGTCCTCTTCACCGCCGACCCCGTCACCGGACAGCGCCGGCACGCGGCGATCGACGCGGTCGCGGGTCTCGGCGAAAAGCTTGTCGGCGGCGCGGTCAACCCCGACCACTATGCGGTCGACATCGCGAGCCACCAGGTGGTCCAGCGCCCGGCCGCCGGCCAGGGGTCCGTCCTCTCCGACCAGGAGGTGCTCACCCTTGCGGAGTTCGGGGATCGCGTCGAGCGCCACTTCAAGGCACCGCAGGACATCGAATTCGCGCTCGACCAGGAGCGGCATGTCTGGCTCGTCCAGTCGCGTCCGATCACGACGCTATATCCCTTGCCCGAGGATGCGCCAGATCCGCAAAAGGAGCTTCGCGTCTACTTCTCAGGCAGCGTTTTCCAGGGCTACTTCGAGCCGATCACGCCGATGGGCGTCCAGTTCTTCCGCCTCCTGAGCGGCGCCGTGTCCGCCATGTTTGGATTCCCGGTCGACGATCTGGTGGCCGGCTCCCAGATCCTCAAGGAGCCCGGAATGAGGCTTTACATCGACGTGACGTCAATCGTCCGGGATCCGGTCGGCCGTCGCGCATTCGTGACCCTGACATCAATGGGCGAGGCGCGAAGCTCGGCTGTTCTCGTCCAGCTCGCTTCTGATCCGCGTCTCTCCCTCGCCAGGCGCTCCCGTTTGCGTTCGGTGCGCGCGATTGCCGGAGCGCTGATGCGGGCAGGCGTCCCTCACTCCGCGCTGCGAGTCCTGCGGTCACCGGAGGTGACCCGCGCGCGTTACGTCCGCGAGATCGAGGAGTTCGCACGTGTCGATCTGCCCGAAGATGCGACCTCGGAGCAGCGCCTGGACGCGTTCGAGCGTCTGATCCTGACGGTGTCGCCGCGGATGTTCCCGCGGATGATCGGGACCATCATGCCGGCGATGCTCTCGTTCGCCCTGGCGGTACGGCTGCTGCGTGGCAAGGCGCGGATGGACGAGGTGCAGACCATCACTCGCGGCGCGCTGCACAACCCAACCACCGAGATGGACCTGGCGCTGTGGGCTTTGTGCACCGATGTCCGCGCCGATTCGGACTCACGGGAGGCGCTGATCCGGCGCACGCCAGCCGAGCTGGCGGCCGCCTATAGACGCGGTACGCTACCCCCGCGCCTGCAGTCCGGCCTCAAATCATTCCTCGCCCGTTACGGCTTTCGATCGATTGGCGAGATCGACATCGGCGTCGAGCGCTGGTCCGAAAACCCGGAGCACATCCTCGGCGCGCTCGCGAATTACTTGCGCCTCGGCGACGACGCGCTGGCGCCCGACGCACAGTTCGCGAAG
>VBGO01000038.1 GCA_005882525.1 Chloroflexota bacterium | reverse complement strand
CACCGAAGGGGGCGCCACCCTGCGGACCGCGCTGCAGGCCTTCATGAAACCGATCAAGGATGACGCCCGCAGCTACGGCCAGCGCTGTGCCGATGCGGTGGTCGAGCTCGCCCGGCAGGGCTCCGGCGCCAAACGCGACGGCGCCGGCGGCAAGCGGGACGGCGCCGGGCCGCGGCCGCAGCTGGTCATCCGGGCCAGCCTCGACACCCTGGCGGGGACGCGGGGCGCGCCGGCGGGTGAGCTCGCGGGGGGCGGGACGGTGCCGGCGGAGACGGTGCAGCGCTATGCCTGCGACTCGGCGATCACGCGGATCACCGGCCGCGGCGAGCTGGACCACGAGCTCAGCCACGCCACCCGGACGATTCCGGCATCGACGCGCCGGGCGCTGGAGACGCGCGACCGGCACTGCGTGTTCACCGGCTGCGGCCGGCCGCTGCACTGGTGCGAGGGGCATCACCTGGTGTGGTGGACCAAGGGCGGATCGACGACGCTGCCCAAC
>VBGO01000039.1 GCA_005882525.1 Chloroflexota bacterium | reverse complement strand
TCCAGGTAATTCGCCCAGACCTCGCCGACGGCGATAAAGAGCAAAAAGGGTACGACGATCGTGGCGGGGGCGTTGGCGGAGATCAACCCCAGCAGATCGCCCCCGGCCTTCGGGTCGATGCTCGCCAGCAGGACGCCGAGGGCCCCGAACGCAAACATCGATATTGCGGTCCCGGCCCCGATCCAGCCGGCTACGGAACGGGCCGGCAGCCGCTGCGGCAGATAGCGCGAGTAATCCGAGGCAAAGCTGAACCAGGACGCGACGAGGGCAAAGATCACGCTGGTTCCGAGTACCCAGGCCGCCAGGTGGTCGGCGCCGGCAACGGACGATTGAAGAGTCCAGTTGATTTTCGGTAGCAGCGTGAAACCGAGGACGGCGCAGAAGATCACAAAGACGATCGCGCCGTATTTTTCGAACACGGCAATCGTCTGGTGACCGTAGACGGCCACCACGACGGAGAGGACGACGACGACGAGCAGGGCGAACACGTTCAGCAGGTTGCCCTGCGGCAGACCCGCGAGGCGAGCCAGCTGCACCAGCGCCTGCGCCGCGATGACGCAGTCGACCGCGAACCAGCCGACAGCCAGAAAGATCGTGAAGAAGGCGCCCGCGTAGGCCCCGCGCGGCCCGAAGGTGTTTCGCGCCGCGACCACCTGGGTGGTCCCAAACCGCGGCCCGGCTACGCTCAGCAGGCCATGGAGGGATGCGGCGAGTACACAGCCGGCGGCGACGGCCGCGATCGCCTCCGCCACGCCGAGCCCGAACGTGATGAGCAGCGCGCCGGTGATCAGCGAGACGAAGTTGGCAAACGCCGCCACCCAGAGCCAGGCCACGTCGCGCGGCGACCCCTTGCGCTCGCTGGCCGGAATGGGCTCGATCCCACGCGTCTCGACCTTGAGAAATTCGTTGGTGGGAGCGTCCCGCTCGACGACCGGTCGGTCAATGATGCTCATCTCTCCCTCCGCTGGCATTACCCAGATCAGGTTCAAAGGGTTGGTGGAGCGATCCACCTCTCAGCGTTCCAAACGCGCCCCGTTCGTCTCGAGTATATCTACCAGTAGCGCTCTTCGAGCCAGGGGTCGGCCGAGTTGTTGTAGCCGTTCCGCTCCCAGAAGCCGAGCCGGTCGTGCTCAACCCACTCGAGCCGCTCCAACCACTTCGCGCTCTTCCACGCGTAGCGCTTGGGCACGACCAGCCGTAGCGGTCCTCCATGGTCGGGCGTGAGCTCGGCGCCGTCGTGCCGGTAGGCAATCATGACGTCATCGTCGGCCAGGATCTCGACAGACAGGCTGGTCGTGTAGTCGGCGTCGCAATGCGCGATCACGTACTTCGCCGTCTTGCGCGGCTTGACCAGCGCCACCAGGTCCTTGAACGCGACGCCCTCCCAGTTGTTATCCAGGCGGCTCCAGGTGGTCACGCAGTGCATATCCGCCGTAATCGTCGTCGAGGGCAATTTCCGTACGTCGTTCCAGGTCAGGGTCGCCGGTGCGTCGACCTCGCCATACAGTCGCAGCCGCCACCGACTCATGTCATAGCGCGGCGGGCTTCCATATGACAGCACCGGCCACTTCAGCGTCAGCACCTGGCCGGGTGGCAGGCGATGCGGGTCTTTGAGGACGCGCGGATCCTCCTCGCGATCACGTCGAAAGAGCATGGCGGTCACTCCTCCGGCGACGGCCGCTTGAGTTCCTTTCGGAACTGGTCGAAGGCATCGACCACGACGTCGCTGACGCCGTAGACACTCAACACCCGCTGCAGGGCCCCTTGCACCTCGGCCTCGGGAAGGAGATCGGTCTGCACCTCGTACCAGGGGACGACGTCACCTTCGGCCGTTCTCCAGGTGCCGTTTTCGTAGCTCACCGGGACGAAGCCGTGGGGGTTCTCGGGTTCGGATCCCATCACTTGCCTAATCTATATCGGCGCGCATGGTCCTGCTCGACGCCGTTCCGATCACCAGCTGCCACGAATGCGTGGCGATGCTGACGCTGCCGCTGGCGCTCTTTCTGCTCCTGGCGGAGACCGCCGTCGGCGGCGTTGCCACGGTGGCCTACCTCCGGCTGACGGGTGGCCTGACCCACGGCTTCCTGCGCTTCGTTGCCGTCACCTACGCGATCCTCGGCATCCTGGCTTTCCTGGTCGTCCTGGCCGGCCCGCCCGGCTCCTATCACCGGCTCCTGGCGATCAATCAGCCGGCTGCCGGGGCGCTGATCTTCCTGCAGGGCTTGCTCGTGGTCGCCCTGGTTGCCCATGCCGTAGTCATCTGGCGCCGCGATGGGTCGACCTTGAGCTGGGCGCTGATCCTGTCCGCCTCGGTGCTGCTGGTTGCCGGCATCGCCGCCGCGCTGTGGCCGCTGAGCGGCTCGCTGCTCAACGGCGCCGCGATCGCCCTGGTGGTCGTGCTATCGGCGACAGTGCTCGGCGCGGCGACCACGGGAATGCTGCTCGGACACTGGTACCTGGTGACGCCGGCCCTCACCAACCGTCCATTGCTGCGGGCGATCGGCCTGCTCCTGGCGAGCCTCATCTTGCAGGCGATCCTGTTCCCAGTGACCCTTAGCGGGTTGGCGCACGGTTCCGGGTCGCTGACCCGCCCCTTGAGCCTGAGCCCGGTGCTCTCGGTGCTCTGGGCGCTGGGGGCGGTCCTGTTGCCGCTGCTGGCCGCCGGGCTGGCCATGCCAACCTGCCGTCTTCGGTCCTTCATGTCCACCACCGGCCTGCTTTACCTGGCGATGATCGTCATCCTGCCGGGGCAGTTGCTCGGCCAGCTGCTCTTCTTCGTCGCCGCCTCTGCCTGATAGCGGGACTGCCCTTTAAGGGGCGGCCGTGGCGGCGGGTTTCTCGGGTGTCCCACCGTTTGGTCCCGCCCCCGGCCGCGACCTAGAATCCTCCGACGCCACGTCAGACCACAAGGGGGATTCTGAATGTCACGTTCAGTTACGAGAGTCGTCGTCATCGTTGCGGCGCCGCTGCTGGCGGTCGCAACGATCACCATGCTGGGATCACAGCCGTCGCGTCCCGTCGCCAGTCGCCCGGTGGCGGGGACCCAGGTGGCCTCTCTGCGGTCCTTGCAAGCGGGCGCGAGCGGTCTCGGACAACTTGCCGCCCGCGTCACGCCACCTCCGACGGCCACACCGGTCGCGGCTTCGGCTGCCCCCGCTCCCGTGGCCGTCCGGCCGGCACCCGTACGTCCCCCCGTCCGGCCGCGTCCAACCGCCCCACCCGTTTCAGGCGTCGGCGGAGCAGCGGGCGTCGAGTTCAGCCTCGTCAACCAGGACCGGGCGGCCAACGGTGTGGCGGCCGTCGCCTACAGCGCCTCCCTGGCGCGAGTCGCTCAATACCGGGCCCAGGACATGCTGAACCGGAACTATTTCTCGCACTACGACCCCTCGACCGGCCAGCTGGCCTTCGTTCAGCTGCTGGGCCTCTGGGGCATCGCCTACAGCACCGCCGGCGAGAATATCGCCTGGTCCACGAACCCCTCGATGGCGGGGATCAACACCATGTTCATGAACTCGCCGGACCACCGGGCGAACATCCTGAAGGCGGCCTACCACCGGGTGGGCATCGGGGTCGCCAGCAACGGCGCCAAAACCATGGTCGTGGAGGTCTTCTCCAACTAGCGGAGGGCCGAACGGGCTCCCTTACGCTCGGGAATTTCCCCGGTGACTTCCGAGTTAATCTATATATCGACCAGAATGAAGGGAGAAGCATGAGTAAAGCTATTCAAGTCACGGCCGCCACGTTCGAGGAGCAGGTGATCCTGTCCGAGCAGCCGGTGATCGTGGACTTTTACGCCGATTGGTGCGGCCCGTGCAAGATGCTGTCGCCGGTGCTCGAGCAGCTCGCCCTTGAGCACACCGAAGTCAAGATCACCAAGGTCAACGTCGACGAGGAGCCAGCGCTGGCTGAGCGCTATCGGGTGCGCGGCATCCCGTATGTCGCCATGTTCCGGGACGGCAAGCTCGCCCAGCAAGTCGTCGGATACCAGCCCAAGGCCGCGCTTGAGGCGAACCTCGGCCTGAACGGCGGCTCGGCAAAGAAATAAGTCGGGCTCCGGCCTAGCCGGAGCTCAGCGGACCGCAGCCGCGGCCGAGCATTCCTCACATGGGCAGATGGCCCGTAACAGGCTCAGCCCGTAGATGCCCGTGTTGTGTCCATCCTTCCAGTAGGGACGAATCCCGAAGAGGCCGACCGGCTCCACCTGGTCGAGCTCGACCTGGTCGTCTTGCAGCTCGGTGGTGCCGGCCAGCTTGCCGGGGAACCCGGCTTCGCCGGCACACTCGGCGCAGGGACACTTCCAGCGGAGCAGCTCGAAGTCATACGCCGACTGATGGCCGTCGGCCCACTGGATCGTCAGGAGCCGGCGGGCACGGTCGGCGAGGATGTCGAGCGGCCGCTCTCGATCGGCGGGATCGCTCGTGCCGACGCTCGCGTCAGGCGGCTTCGTCGTCTCCCGGCTCTAGGGTCAGGTCGAGATCCTGCCAGTTCGGCACCCGGCGCAGCTCGGCGAGCTGCAGCATGACCCGACCCTGCGCCTCGAAGACCGCGTCGTGGACCGCGTTCAGGTCGGTGGCGTCGATCCGCTGGATCCGATCGGCCAGCTCGGCGTCCTGGCGTCCGGCGTAGGCGGCCACCAGCTCACGGATGTCCTCTGGGAGGACACGCTCGCCAGCCAGCCGGAGTTCCTCCAGCCGGTCCAGAATGGTATCCAGCGCCGTCATGCGCCAGTAGGCGAGCCGAACCGGGGCGTGCGTCAGCTCCGCCTCGGCGGCGGCCTGCGACATCGCCCGCACGGCGGACTCGTAGTGGCGCGGGGCCTCGGTCGACATTGTCATTCCTGGAAGCACTTTCACTCCTGTGAACGCCCTGAGCGCGGGCCTGTGACTTCTACCCTATCCGGAATCCCCATAAACACAATAGGGGCGGAACTTCCGCCCCTCAGTTGCCGGAAAATCCAGACAAAACGAGTATAAGTTCGGGCCTAAATCGCGTCAATCGGGTCTCCGCCCTAGGCCGCTTTTTGCCTAGCCTGGTTTGGACTCTCTGGAGAAACCCGGCGTCTGTCCGCGACGTTTCTCCCGCCGGAGGTACAGGCGGTCGGGCCCTCCGTTGGGCCCAGGCGGCAGGATCGTGAAGAGCTCGTAGCCGTCCTCTGACAGCTGGTTCGCTTCCTCGACGGTGCTGACCACTTTGTACTCGAACGCCATATCAGCGCCTAAGCATAGGGCAAGCTCACGGCAACTCGCCCAGAATTCGAACGCCCGCCGCCGACCCGACGATGGCGGCCCGCGCCATCCCGAAGAAGAGCCCGTGCTCCAGCACCCCCGGGATTCCGTGAAGGGCAGCGCTGAGGGCGGCATCGACGGTCCCGAAGGTCGTGTCCAGGATGAGGTTGCCGTTGTCGGACGTGAACGGTCGCCCGGCGGTCATGCGCAGCTCGGGCTGCCCGCCGAGGGACTCGATCGAACGGCTGGTCGCCTCCCAGAGGAAGGGCAGCACCTCCACCGGCACGGCGCCGCGCCCGAGACGGCCGACCAGCTTGCTTTCGTCAGCGATCAGCACGAATCGCCGGCTGGCATGGGCCACGATTTTCTCGCGCAACAGGGCGCCCCCGCGGCCCTTGACACAGTTGACCGCAGGGTCGATCTCGTCGGCGCCGTCGACGGCCAGGTCGAGCCAGCCATCGGTCCGCTCGGTGATCGGGATCCCGCCTGCCTCGGCCTGGGCACGGCTCTCCAGCGAGGTGACGACCGCTTGCACCGTGAGGCCGCTTCGCACCCTCCTGGCCAACCCCTCGATGAAGTAGCGGGCTGTGCTGCCTGTCCCCAGCCCGACGATGGTGCCGGGCCGGACAAGCTCGAGGGCGCGGGCGGCGGCGGCTTGCTTCTGGGCCTCGACTTCCGCCGGTGCGTTTGCCATTTACGTGATACAACCGCTGTCAGATAGAATCGAAGAGATGGGGCGGCTCATGGATAGTGTGCCGGGGCGCGTCATCCGCAAGTTCCTCGAGGATCAGGCGCCGAACTGGGCAGCGCTGATCGCCTGGAATGCGCTGCTGGCCATGTTCCCCATCGTGATCTTTGCCGCGTCACTGCTCGGTTTTGCCCTGCGACTGTTCGGTCAGGCGAACACGGTCGTGTACACGACGATCTTCAGCGCCCTGCCCGGCGACCAAACGGAACTCGTGAAGGCTGTCGGCGGCGTGAAGAGCCAGAGCGGCATCCTGTTCATCGTCGGCCTGGTCGGCCTGCTCTGGGGTGGGTCGGCGCTGTTCGGCGTCATCGAGCAGGCTTTCGCGGTGATCTATCACACCAAAACCCGCGATTTCATTCGACAGAAACTGATCGCCTTTGGCATGGTTTTTCTGTTCACCATCCTGGTCGGCGTTGCGGTCGCCACCTCAGCCGCTCTGCCGGCCCTCAAGCATATTCCGAACATCCCGGAATTCCTGTACTCGGGGGCGGCGGCGTTCATCCTACAGGTGCTGGTGGGGACGACCGCCGGTTTGCTTCTGTTCGGCAGCATGTACTTCGTCATTCCGAACCGCAGGCAAGAATTTCGCAAGGTGGTTCCCGGCGCACTGGTAGCGGGGGTTCTCTTCGAAGTGATTACCCTCGTCTTCCCGCTCTATCTCGAGTTGAACAAGGGCCTCAACCAGTACGGCAAGACGTTCGGGCTGTTCTTCGTCTTGATGACGTTCTTCTTTTTCATTGGCCTGATCACCATGATCGGCGTCGAGCTCAACAGCGTGATCTACCCGGTGCCCATCGAACTCCCCGGCAAGGACAGCCATGCGGTCGCCGCACCCGAGTCGGGACCTGAGGCCGAGCGGAAGCCCTGGGCCGGTGGCCAGCAAGGCGGCCGGGCGCCCAACGGCAGGGCCCGCGATAGCCGGCGCGGTATCCCGGCGCGGGCGGCGCTCGGCATGGCCGTCGTCGCCTCTTTTGTCGGCCTCCTGCTCGGCCGACGTAGCGCAAGCTCCGACTGATCGGCCAGTAGACTTATCGCGTGGCGGTTGATGCGCTCACTCCGCGGCCGGCATCGGCCAAGGAGGCCTCACCGGGCCGAGCCTGGTGGATCGAGCCGGCCCTTACGGTCGTTTGCTACAGCGCTTTCGTCATCTATGCCAGCTGGTCGGTCTTCTCCGGCACGGTCGTCTTCCACGATCCGTACGTTTCGCCATTCTTCTCGACCTGGCTCGGCTTCGGCCTGATCAAATTCCCGATCATTGGCATCTTGATCCCCATCCTGGCGGTGATTCCGCTGGGGCTGCGGGGCAGTTGCTATTACTATCGAAAGTCATACTTTCGGTCGTTCTTCTGGGACCCACCGGCCTGCGCCATCCAGGAGTTGAAGCGCGGCCGCTACCACGGTGAGACGCGTTTCCCCTGGGTCCTCAACAACTATCACCGCTACTTCTTGCTGCTGAGCCTGATTGTCGTGCTCTTCCTGTGGGTCGATGTCGTTCGCGCCTTCACGTTCCACGGGCATTTCTTTCTTGGCCTGGGCACGATCGTCATGCTGGTCAACGTCATCCTCTTGAGCCTCTACAGCCTGACCTGTCACTCGTTTCGATATTTAATGGGCGGGCGCATCGATCGCTTCTCGCGGGTACGGTTTGGACGTTCTTGGCATCGGATCGTAATGCTGCTCAATCGCGCCAACCCGCAGCACGGGGCGTGGGCCTGGTACAGCATGTTTTCGGTCGCGCTCACGGACGCCTATATCCGGCTCTTAATGGCCGGCGTGATCCACGAACCCAGGGTGATCTTCTGAGCGAGGACTACCAGACCCTGACGACAGACGTGCTCGTGATCGGCGCCGGCGGCGCCGGCTTGCGCGCCGCGATCGAAGCGGCCGCGGCTGGTATGCGTGTCGCTGTCGTCTGCAAGTCGCTGCTCGGCAAGGCGCACACGGTCATGGCCGAGGGCGGGATTGCCGCCGCGCTGGGCAACGTCGACCCCGAGGACAACTGGCAGGTCCATTTCCAGGACACCATGCGAGGCGGCCAGATGATCAACAACTGGCGGATGGCTGAGCTTCATGCCCGCGAGTCACCGGACCGCGTCTACGAGCTCGAGACTTACGGCGCAATCTTCGACCGGACGCCCGACGGCCGCGTGCTGCAGCGCGCCTTTGGTGCCCATACGTACCGGAGGCTTTGCCACGTCGGCGATCGGACAGGCCTCGAAATGATTCGTAGTTTGCAGGACCGCATCGTCCAGCTCGGCATCGACGTCCACATGGAAGTCACGCTGACCAGGCTGCTCAAGGACGGCGACCGGGTGGTGGGCGCTTTCGGCTACAACCGGATCGACGGCAAGTTCGTCGCCTTCACCTGCAAAGCCCTCATCATGGCGACCGGGGGATGGGGCCGGATTTACAGGGTCACGTCGAATTCCTGGGAGGGCACCGGCGACGGCGTCGGGATGGGCTTCGACGCCGGCGCGGAAGTCCTGGACCCGGAGATGGTGCAGTTCCATCCAACCGGCATGGTCTGGCCGCCGGGCGTCCGCGGGATCCTGGTCACCGAGGCCGTGCGTGGCGAGGGTGGTTACCTGACGAACCGCGAAGGCAAGCGTTTCATGCTGGAGTACGACCCCAGGAAGAAAGAACTGTCGTCCCGTGACGTGGTGGCGCGCTCGATCTACAAAGAAGTCCAGGCCGGTCGCGGCACCGAACATGGCGGGGCGTTCCTGGACGTCCGGCATCTCGGCGCCGACAAGATCAAGCAAAAGCTGCCGTCGATGTACGAGCAGTTCCTGCGCCTGGCCGACGTCGACATCACCCGGCAACCGATGGAAGTCGCGCCGACGATTCATTACGCCATGGGCGGGCTGCGCGTCGAGGCCGAGACCGGCGCCACGACGATTGCCGGCTTGTATGCTGCCGGCGAGGCCGCCGCCGGGCTACACGGGGCGAACCGGCTCGGAGGGAACTCGCTGTCTGATCTCCTCGTCTTCGGCCGCCGCGCCGGGGCAGCCGCGGCCGCCCATGGGCGCGAGGTCGGGCCCGGCAAGATCGACGAGCGGCAGGTCCGGGAAGAACAACAGACTCTGCTGCTGCCGTTCACCGCCGATGGAACAGAAAATCCCTATCTGCTGCAGCAGCAGCTCCAGGAGGCGATGCAGGACGGCGCCGGCCTGGCCCGCGAGGAAAAATCGCTCAAGACCTGCCTCGATCGAGTCCTGGAGCTGCGGCAACGGTCGGCCCGTGTCCATGTGCCCGGGTCGCGCCGGTATAACCCCGGCTGGCACACGGCCCGGGATCTCCGCTTCATGTTGACGATCGCGGAGGCGATCGTGCGCGCCGCGATCGAGCGGCGGGAGAGCCGCGGCGCACACTGGCGGCTCGACTACCTGGAGAAAGACCCGGCGCTGGGCCGCGTCAACTTCATCGCCTATAGCGACGGCGGCGCGATGAAGCTCAAGACCCGACCGGTCCCGGAGTTGCCCCCCGAGCTGGCCAAGCTGTTTGCCGCCAGCGCCTCGCCGCCGGCCCCGCAACCACCCGCGCCGAGGCCGCCCCAGCCGCAGCCGGTCCGCCGGTGAGCACTACCGCGGGGACGCGCAAGACCGCCGACAGTTCGATCGTGCTCCAGGTCTTCCGCGGCGACACCAGTGGCGGTCAGGAACAGCGCTTTGAGGTGCCGTCGATCGAGGGCATGGTGGTGCTCGACGCGATCCACTATATCCAGGCGAACTTTGCGAACGACCTCGCCTGCCGCTGGAACTGCAAGGCCGCCAAGTGCGGCTCGTGTAGCGCCGAGATCAACGGCCGGCCGCGGCTGATGTGCAAGACGCGTGTCGACGAGTTTGTCAATCAAGAGATCCATGTCGGGCCGATGCGCGCGTTCCCGTTGATCAAGGACCTGGTCACGGACGTCTCGTGGAACTACGAAGTCAACAAGCAGATCCCCGGATTCACGCCGCCGCCGAATGAGCCGGTCCCTTACCGGATGCTGCCGGAAGACACGGAGCGCGTTTATGAGTACCGCAAGTGCATCGAGTGCTTCCTCTGTCAGGATGTGTGTCACGTCTTGCGCAACCACGACGACAAGTCGCAATACTATGGGCCGCGCTACATGGTGCGGATCGCCGCCCTCGAAATGCATCCGCTGGATACGCAGCGGCGAAGTGGCTTGCTGCACGGCAAAGCCGGGGTGGGCATGTGCAACATCACGAAGTGCTGCCAGGAGGTCTGTCCCGAGCACATAAAGATCACCGACAATGCGATCATCCCCTTGAAGGAGCGTATGGCGACGGACGTTTATGACCCGGTGGCGCGAATTGCCCGGAAGCTACGGCCTCGGCGGGCTGGTGCGGCGGGCTCGGAGCCGCAGGCTGGCGTGGCCGGCGCCACCAACCCCCAACGGTTCGCGGTCAGGGATGTTGTGCGCCTGAAGACCCGCGGCCGGCGCCTGGCGCGGGTCGGCAGCGTGCTGCCCGACGGCAAGCTCGAGGTCTGGGTCCTACACATGAACGGAAAAGTCCAACACTGGGACGGGCCCAAGGTTGTTCGCGCATCCGACGTCACGAACAACTACGGGCCACTCGACGACGTCGGGATCGGCGCCAAACTCGTGGAGCAGTACATCAGCGAGGACCTGGAATAGGAGGATTTGACCATGGGTATCATCGCGTGGATCGTTTTGGGATTGATCGCGGGCGGCCTCGCCAAGCTGATCATGCCGGGCCGTGACCCGGGCGGCATCATCGTGACGATGCTGATTGGCATTGCGGGCGCCCTCGTTGGCGGGTTCGTCTTCAGCTTGTTCGGCGGCGGTGGCGTGACCGGCCTGAACCTCGGCTCGATCATCGTGGCCATCGTCGGCGCGCTGATCCTGCTGGCGCTCTACCGCATGATCGCCCGGCCCGGCGGCCGCACACCCTGAGCCCGGCTATTTAACGATCGCCGTAGAGGGCCTGGCCGTTCCCGGGCCCTTTTTTCCGGTTTGCTCACGAGTTTCGAAAGTCTTCTGGGGTCGCGACAGACAGCTGTCGCAGCCATGGTTCACGCTTAAAGCATGGCCGCGTCAGGCGATCGAACGGGGACTCCGCTCACCCGGATCCGGGCCGCGCTCGACGATCTGCCGGGCTGGCTCAGCACCATCGAGGACGCCGCGCTGGGCGAGCCGCTGATCGAGATCCGCGGGGTCATCGACCGCTCCGAGTCGGTCTTCGCCGATGGGGTGCGCCGCTTCGATAAGTCGGGCGAGTATCACGCCGAGGGCGCGCTCAGCGTCGTCGACTGGCTCCGCTCCAGCTGCAAGCTCTCGGGTGGGGCCGCCGCCGAGCGGGTCGGCATCGCCCGTCAGCTCGAGAAACTCCCCCAGACGGAGGCGGCCTTCGCCAAGGGCCAGCTGGGGTATCAGCATGTCGCCGCCATGGCTCGGGCCGCCGAGCACGTGGGCGCCGCCGCCGTCCGTAAAGAAGAAGCCAGCCTGCTGCAGGCGGCTCGGACGATGGATCCCGGCCAGTTCACCGGGGTGGCCAAGCACTTCGAGCACCGGGTCGACGCCGCCGGCG
>VBGO01000037.1 GCA_005882525.1 Chloroflexota bacterium | reverse complement strand
TTTGCCTGTTGGCCGCTTCGGCAGGTCAAAGGGCGCTACGGTCAGTTTAAAAATATCTTCGGGCATTCGCGCCACAGGTTCTTGGACATGAACTCTGAACGGTAGCTGATTAATCAGATCGCCGATGTCCACGCCAGGTGCAATTTCGATCAATTCCAGGCCGCCGGCCTGGAGCCGGAACACGGCGCGCTCCGTGACGTAAAG